>NZ_JBHVHQ010001124.1:0-2276 GCF_042800135.1 Streptomyces sp. NPDC057654
GGCCCGCACCGCGCCGTCGGTCCGGGCCCCGCGTCATCCCTCGGCGGCGGCGCCGCGCCCGGACGCGCCCGGACCCGGCGCACGGGCCGCCCCGCCGCTACCTCTGAGCGGCGCGGCGGCACCCTTCCATGGCCACCTGCGCGGGCACATAGTCACGCCGCAGGTCGAAGTAGCAGGCCCGACGGCTCTCCTCGGTGCCCTTGGCCCCGGTCAGGCAGGCCCGCTCGACCACCTCCGGCTTGGCATCGGAGTGCTTTTCCAGGACGTAGTAGAAGCAGCCTTGCGGGGACGCCTGGGCGGCTGGCGCGACGGCCACGGCGCCGCCGAGGGCGAGGGCGAGACCGCTGAGGGCGGCGACGAGGCGCGGGGTGAGACGCATACGGTTCGGGGCCTTTCGGACGATGAATCGGGTCGGTGACTCGCTGTGGTTGATCCATCGCGAAAAGTGCCCAAGAGGTCGGCCGACGACGCCGGGCGGAAGGGGCGCGAAGGGCGATCAGCGGGCGCGCGGGAGGCGGATACCGGCGCGGGGCGCGCGACCCCGCTCACACCCGGCCGCGGTCACCCCGCGGCGCGCCCGTCGGCGGATGAGCCCTCGTGGCGTCCTGCCGGCCGACCGGGTCCTTGGGGCCGCGGCTGCCCGCCCGCGCCTCAGTCTCAGCCCCTCGCCCCGCCGGAGGCCGCGGCCTCGCACGACGCGTGCGGGCGGTCCCGGTCCGTCGAGTACAGGTGGCTGTCGCGGAACTGTTCGGCGCCCAGGGAGCGGCCGACGAGGATGACGGCGGTGCGGACGACGCCCGCGGCCTTCACCTGGTCGGCGATGTCGGCGAGGGTGCCGCGGAGGACGAGTTCGTCGGGGCGGCTGGCCATGGCGACGACGGCGGCCGGACAGTCGGCGCCGTAGTGCGGCAGCAGCTGGTCGACGATGCGGTCGACGTAGCGGGCCCCGAGGTGCAGGACGAGGAGGGCGCGGCTGCGGCCGAGGGTGGCGAGGTCCTCGCCGTCCGGCATGGGGGTGGCCTGCTGGGCGATGCGGGTCAGGACGACGGTCTGGCCGACGGTCGGCACGGTCAGCTCGCGGTTGAGCGCGGCGGCGGCCGCGGCGAAGGCGGGGACGCCGGGCACCACCTCGTACGGGATTCCGGCCGCGTCCAGGCGGCGCATCTGCTCGGCGACGGCGCTGAAGACCGACGGGTCGCCGGAGTGCAGCCGCGCCACGTCCTCGCCCGCCTCGTGCGCCCGGACGATCTGCTCGACGATCTGGTCGAGGTTGAGGTGCGCGGTGTCGATGAGCCGGGCGTCGGCGGGGCAGTCGGCGAGCAGTTCGCGGGGGACGAGGCTGCCGGCGTACAGGCAGACCCGGCAGCGGGCCAGGGTCCGCGCGCCGCGGACCGTGATCAGATCGGCGGCGCCGGGACCGGCGCCGATGAAGTACACCGTCATCGTTCTTCTCCTCGATCGGCACTGGCGGCACTATCGGCACTCACGACATCGGCGGCGTCGGCATCGGCGTTCCCGGAAGCCGGGGCGGGCGGTTCCGCCTTGACCGCCGCCCATTGGGTGACGGGCATCGCCTGCCGCCACCCCGTGAACCCGCCCACCGGCACGGCGTGCGCGACGGCGATACGGATCAGGTCGCCGCCCCGGCGCCGGTGCCAGTCGGCGAGCAGCGCCTCGGACTCCAGGGTGACCGTGTTGGCGACGATCCGGCCGCCGGGCCGCAGCGCGTCCCAGCAGGCGTCGAGGACGCCCGGCGCGGTCAGGCCGCCGCCGATGAACACGGCGTCGGGCGTGGGCAGTCCGGCGAGCGACTCGGGCGCGGGGCCGGTGACGACGCGCAGTCCGGGCGCCCCGAGCGCGTCGGCGTTGTGCTCGATGCGCCGGGCCCGTACGGGGTCCCGCTCGATGCTGACGGCCCGGCAGCTGCGGTGCGCCCGCATCCATTCGATGCCGATGGAGCCGGCCCCGCCGCCGACGTCCCACAGCAGTTCGCCGGGTGCGGGGGCCAGCGCGGCGAAGGTCGCGGCCCGCACATGACGCTTCGTCAACTGTCCGTCGTGCTCGTACGAATGATCCGGGAGGCCGGGGGTGAGCGCGAGGCGCACGGCGCCCTTCGACGCGCGGCAGTCCACCGCGACGACGTTGAGCGCGTCGCCCGGCGGGTGCGGCCAGTCCTCCGCCATGCCTTCCGTGACGTGTTCGTCCGGGCCGCCGAGCCGCGCCAGTACGCGCAGCCGGCTCGGCCCGAAGCCGCGCTCGCGCAGCAGCGCGGCGAC
>NZ_JBHVHQ010001125.1:0-2269 GCF_042800135.1 Streptomyces sp. NPDC057654
CCTGTGCGGGGCGGGAGGGACCGGCCGGCCGTCACGCCGTAGGAGCTGCCGGCACGCGGGGCGCTCACTACGGGACGGCCGTCTATGGGGCGGGCGGCGAATCCCGTGCCCGCAGGCTGTCCATGATCGGTGGGAGGTCCTGTCGGCCGATGAACCGTCGGCGGGCGGGGACCGTCGCCTTGCGCGGTATGCGCCGAGGGGAGTCGGCGGTACCGGGCGTACGGGGGTGGACGAGTTCGATGGTCATCATCGATGTCCGTTCTTCGGCACGGTGATCGTGGCGTAGGTGCACGTCCCGTCGTCGCTGGTCCCCCAGGTGTCGGCCAGCTCCTTGACCAGGATCAGACCCCGGCCGCGCTCATCGTCGGGGCCTGGCTTCTGGAGTACCGGGCGGGCCGGGGTGCCGTCGCCGACGACGATGTGCAGCTTGTTGGCGGCGTACGTCATGCCGAGGCTGACAACGTTGCCGTCACCATGGACCACGGTATTGGTGACCAGCTCGCTGACGACCAGCAACGCGTTGTCGGCGACGGACTCCAGGCCCCAGCGAGCGAACACGAAGGCGCACGCCGTGCGGTGCATGCTGACCATCGCCGGGACGGCCTCGGTCGCCAGACCCAACGTGCGATAGCTCGGCGTAGGTGTCCGCGAGGGGTCGGGCACCTTCGGGCTCCTTGCGTAGGGGGTGGGGCCTTCCTCGCGGCGGGGTGTGGCAGCGAGGGCGGTTTCCTCCAGCACGGTCATGCGAGGTTCCTCCACGGCGATACGGGTGGTTCCGGCCCAGAGGCGGGGGTGCACAGCGATCACGCACCGCTCGCTGGTTGCCCTCTGCGAGGAATTTCAGCGAGTCGGTCACCTTCCACAGCGCGCTGAACCCCTCAACACTGTTCACGATTAGCGCAGTTGACCGTCAGAGTCAGAATCTCGGTGCTGTCATCCGGCGTCCGTCGGTTGCTCAACTACACTCATGCATGTGCGAGTTACTGTGCAAGCTCAAAAGGCGAGTACTGGAAATTGGCACATGCCAGCTCACCAGCAAGGGCATTGTCAGCGGCCTACAAGGGCATGACCATGGGGGTACTGGGGATGTCATCACCAGGGACACGAGGCGCGTCGGCACCCCACACAGGCCGCAGTGACCACCAACAGGTTTCAGGAGGGGAAGGCAAGGTGGCTGCAAAGCGAGGGCCGACATTCCGGCGCCGAGAGCTGGGAAGGGAGCTGCGCAAACTCCGCGAGGAGAATGCGCTCACGCTCCAGGGTGTGGCCGATGATTTGGGCTTCTCGCACACCAAACTGGCTCGGGTAGAGGTAGGGGCCAACGACCTCCCGCGTACGGGGGACCTGGAAGCCCTCATGGACCTGTACGGCGTGTACGACAAGGACGACCGCGAGACACTGATCCAGCTTCACCGGGAGTCGCTGAGCAAGGACCCGTGGACGCCGTACAAGCAGTACATGCCGTCGAAGATGCCGGTCTACCGAGGACTGGAAGAAGCCGCGCACACCATGCGCGCCTACCAGCCGGACGTAGTATTCGGTCTCTTGCAGACGGAGAAGTACGCGCGCGCCCTCTTCCAGGCAGCGAAGCCCGTGGACGAAACCACGAGCGAGTTCGTCGAGACCAACACGCGGCTGCGAATGGAGCGCAAGGAGCTCATCACACGCACCGACAACCCACTGTTGCTCAAGGTGATCTTGGACGAATCCGCCGTTCGTCGCCTGGTGGCCGGGCCAGAGGTGATGAAGGAGCAGTACGCCGAGATCGTTGAACTCGGACGGCTCGACAACGTGACCATCCAGATTCTCCCGAACCTGGTGGTGACCTACCGAGCCCCGAGCAACTTCGCCGTCTTGGACTTCCCGGACCTGGACTCGGTCGTGCAAACGGACATGCCGACCACCATCAGCGTCACCGACGAGCAGCGCGAGGTAGGCAAGGGCAACCGCCGCTTCGACGCCATGCGCGAGAGCGCCATGGCACCGGCCGAGACACCCACAGTTCTGCACCGACTCACGCAAGAATGGACACAGCCATCAATACTCACCTGACGGCCCCCGACATGGCCGATGAAGCAGCCTGGTTCAAATCGTCGTACAGCAACGACCAGGGCGGCTCGTGCGTCGAAATAGCGGACTGCACCTCTGCCGTTCGCGTCCGGGACTCCAAGGACACGACCATCCCCGGCTTGACGGTCTCCAAGGACGCGTGGGCATCCTTCATCGCCAGCGTTCAGGGGTAGCCAGCCCTCGTGTCCAGCAGGTGCCC
>NZ_JBHVHQ010001126.1:0-2267 GCF_042800135.1 Streptomyces sp. NPDC057654
GCACGCCGACGGCGCCGCGCAGTGGGAGGCGCCCACCGCCGAGGCGGAACCGGCGCAGTCCGCACCGGCGGCCACCGCTTCCGTCACCCCCGCCGACGCCGCCGACGCGGCCCGTCTCGTCGCCTACGGGCTCCAGCCCAAGCTGCTGCCCGCCCGCGACGCGGACTACGCCGAACTGCTGCGCCGCCACCGCGACGAGCCCGCCTTCGCGCGGCTCGCCGACGCCGTCGCCACCGGACTCGGCCTCATCGTCCTCGAAGTGTCGCAGCGCGCCGGAATGGCCGTCGCGGCCGCCGAGGACTCCGTCTTCGCCGTCCGCATGGGCGACTACGCCCGCCGCGCCACCGCGGACTCCGCCGACCGCTTCCTGCACGGACTGGCCCACCTCTGCGTAGCGGCCCTGGCGTTCCCGCGCCCCGAGGACCTCGCCGACGACGGCTACATCGGCCGCGTCACGGTCAACGGCGTCGACGCGTTCGTACGGCAGGCCTGCCGCCGCCTGGAGGAGCGCGCCGAGGAACAGGGCGACAACACCGACCCCACTACCGACGCGCCCGGACTGGAGGCGGCCTGGCGGGTGTACGCGCGCCGCAGCGCGACCGGGGCCACCAAGGACGCCCGCCGGCTGGCCGGTTCGACCACCGGCATCATCGCCAAGGCCGTCGCCTTCCTCGTCGACTCCGGCTTCCTCCAGCGCACCGGCGACGACTCCGGCGGCGCGTTCCGCACCACCGCCCGCTACCAGCTCCAGGTCCGCGACATGGCGGGCAGCGCCGCCATGGCCGAGCTGCTGGAGCTGGGCATCGTGCCCGTCGGCGACGGCGGCGCGACCCTGCTGCCGCCGCAGGACGCCGACGACCTCGACCTGGTCGCCGACGCCGGCCTGCCGTTCCACGCCTGACCCCGGCACCGCTGCCGCCCCCGCAACCCGCCCGCACGCAACGAGAGTCCGCCGCCATGTACGAGCTGTCCCGGGTCCGCCTCTACTCCATCGGGCCCGCCGGCGCGCGCTACGCCGACACCGTGCTGGACCTGCGCGGGGTCGGCGCGCCCGTGCCCACCCCCGCGCCCACGCAGGCGGAGTTCTTCGAGGACGAGCCCGTCGGGCCGCCGCGCCGCCCCGCCCCCGCCGGAGTGCTCTTCCTGGAGAACGGCGGCGGCAAGTCCGTACTCCTCAAGCTGATCTTCTCCGTCATGCTGCCCGGCCACCGCAACACCCTGGGCGGCGCCAGCTCCGGCGTGCTGCGCAAATTCCTCCTCGCCGACGACTGCGGACACGTCGCCCTGGAGTGGCAGCACGTCCTCACCGGCGAAAGCGTCGTCGTCGGCAAGGTCAGCGAATGGCGCGGCCGGCAGGTCTCCGGCGACCCCCGGAAGTTCGCCGAAGCCTGGTACTCCTTCCGCCCCGGCCCCGGCCTGAGCCTCGACTCGCTGCCCGTGGCCGAGTCCACCGCCATGCGCCGCGACGTCGAGGGCGCCTCCGGGGCCCGCGGCCGCCGCCGCACCATGAAGGGGTTCCGCGACGCCATCACCGAGGCCGACAAGGCGTATCCGCACCTCGACGTGGTGTGGGAGGAGATCCACGAGCGCTGGAACGAACACCTCGGCGAGCTCGGCCTCGACCCCGAACTCTTCCGCTACCAGCGCGAGATGAACGCCGACGAGGGCGAGGCCGCCGGCCTCTTCGCCGTCAAGAACGACTCCGACTTCACCGACCTGCTGCTGCGCGCCGTCACCGACACCCGCGACACCGACGGCCTCGCCGACCTCGTCCACGGCTTCGCCCACAAGCTGGGCCGCCGCGCCGAACTGACCGCCGAGCGGGACTTCACCGCCGGCTCCCTCGATCTCCTCTCCCGCATCGCGGAACTGGCACTCGGCCGCGAGCAGGCGCGGGGCGTGCACGCCGGGGCCGAGCGCCGCACCCGCGCCCTCGCCCGCCGTCTCTCCGCCCGCGGCGCGCGGGAGCGCGGCAACGCCGCCGAGCTCGCCGAACAGGTCGCCTCCGCCGCCCACGCCGTCACCGACGCCGAACAGGATCGCGGCCGCAGCTCCCTCGTCGCCGCCGAACTCGCCTACCGGCACGCCTCCCTGGCGCTCGCCGCCGCCGAGAAGGGCGCCGCCGCCCAGCGCCGCGAACTGACCGAGGCCCGCACGCTGCACATGGCGTGGCAGGCCGCCGAGACCGTGCTGCGCCACCGGGCCGCCGCCGACCGCTCCGCCCGCGTCGCCGCCGCCATCCGCGAGGCCGAGCGCGACGCCGCCCC
>NZ_JBHVHQ010001127.1:0-2262 GCF_042800135.1 Streptomyces sp. NPDC057654
CGCGGGGACGGGCGGGACGAGGGTCACGAGGCCTCCGTGCGTCCGGCGGCCATGCCCGCGGCGTCGAGCAGCGCCGTACCGACGATGAGGTCGGCACCGCCGAACTCCGGGTCGTCGAGCGGGGTGCCGTCGTCGACGGCGAAGAGGAGCTTCTCCTCGCCCTGGCGGTAGGCGGTGCCGACGGCGGGGCTCGCGGCGTGAACGGCCAGCAGGGCCAGGAGGTAAGGGAGTTCGGGGTCGCGTCGGCGGGCGTCGGCGAGGAGGCCGGAGAGCCGGCGGGGCGCGTCGGCGGGCAGGTCGAGCAGTTCCATCGCCTCGGCGAGCTGCGCCTCGCTGAACCGGCTGTCGTCGGGGGTGGCGATGAGGTCCGGCTCGGGCATCTCCACTCCGAGGTGCTCGCGCTCGGCGGGCGGCGTCAGCAGCATGTCGACGAGGTCGCCGACGCGCACGGCGGCGGGGGTGCGCAGCCCGGTGCCGCGGGCGAAGAAGGCGTCGGTGACGCGGGCGGCCTGCTCGACGGGGAGCGGCAGGAGGGGCGCGAGGAGCTGCCCGTACAGGTCGAGCCCGGCGTGCGCGGCGGGGGTGGCGAATGCCTGGCGGTCCTGCTCGGCGCGGAAGAGCGGGCCCGCCTCCAGCAGCCGGGACTGGAGCTGTGTGTGGCGGCGGATGCAGTCCTTGACGATGTCGACGAGCTCGGCGGCGCGGCGCTTGTGTTCGGGCTCCTCCGCCTCGTCGCGCGCCTTGCGGATGTTGGTGAGGATCGCGTTCTCGTGGCGGTAGCGGTCGGCGACGTGGTCGAGCGCTTCGGCGATCATGTCGGGGACGGTGCTGAGCCAGTCGACGGCGCGGACGTTGCGGCGGGTCGCGTCGAGGGTCTTGCGGAGCGTTTCCGCGTACTGCACGGTGCGGTAGCGGGCCTGTTCGGCGGCGAGCTGCGCGTCGGCGAGCCGGCCCCGGCTGATGAGCACCTCCAGCTTGACCTCGGCGGCGATCTGGGCGCTGGTGACGTCCGTGTCGAGGGCGCCGACGAGGACGTTGACGGCCTCGTCGGTGGCGCGCAGGAAGACCGTGCCGCCGTGGCCGGGGACCTCCTCGATGAGTTTGAAGTCGTAGTCCCGGCGTACGTACGCGCCGTCGGCGCCGAACGTGCCGTACACGGCGCGGAAGCCGCGGTCGACGCTGCCGACGTTGATGAGGTTCTCCAGCACCCAGCGGGCGACGCGGTCGTGCTCGGCGGCGGCCCGCCGGGGCGCCTGGGCCGCGACGCGCGGCAGCAGCTTGGCCACTATCTGCTCGTGGTCGGCCCCGGTGTCGAAGTCCATGTGGAGCGTCACCACGTCGATGGCGGCCAGCGCCACCTCGGCCATGGCGTAGATCCCGTACTCGCCCGCGAGGTTGGCCTTGCGCACGTCGAGGTCGTGCAGCGGTGCGGTGCAGGCCAGCGCGCGCAGCCGCCGGGCCAGGCCCTCGTCGGCGGCCGGTCCCGGTGCTGGTCGCGCGTCCCCGTTGAGCTGGGACGCAGCGGCCGTGAGGGCTTGAGAAGTCACGTCGCACACAGTAAGCGGTCGCACTGACAACGGACGAAACGGCACGGGCGAACGGGTCAGTGTGTGGCGCCGCCCACAGCCTTGACGTCCTCGGTGCGGGTCGCGGCGGTGACGGTGATCACACGCAGCGCCTCGGCGGTGACGCTCACCGGGAGCGAGGGCTGGAGCTTGTCGGTGACCTGCCCGGGGGCGAACGGGACGTGGACGAAGCCGCCGCGCAGGCCGGGCCGTTCGGTCGCGGCGAGGTGCATCAGCGCGTAGAAGACCTCGTTGCAGACGAAGGTGCCGGCGGTCTGCGACACGGAGGCGGGCAGCCCGGCCGCCCGTACGGCCTCGACGCACGCCTTCACCGGGAGCGCGGCGAAGTAGGCGACGGGGCCGCCGGGCACGATGGGCTCGTCGACGGGCTGGGCGCCCGTGTTGTCGGGGATGCGGGCGTCGTCGATGTTGACGGCGACGCGCTCCACGGTGACGTCGGTCCGGCCGCCGGCCTGTCCGACGCTGATCACGAGCTCGGGGTCGTACCGCTCGACGGCCGCGCGCAGGGCGTCCACGGCGTCGCCGAAGACGCAGGGCAGGCAGGCGGTGGAGAGCTCCACCCCGTCCGGCGGGTTGTCGGCGACGGCGCGTACGGCGTCCCACGCGGGGTTGGTGGCCTCGCCTCCGAAGGGTTCGAATCCGGTCAGCAGTACCCGGGTCATGAGGGGCCTCCAGC
>NZ_JBHVHQ010001128.1:0-2256 GCF_042800135.1 Streptomyces sp. NPDC057654
GCAAGAAACCATAAGCCACACCCGGCCCTCCCGGGCCACCCAACAACTTACGGAGTTGCCATGTCACACCGCCTGCTGCTGATCGTCGGCTCCGGCCCGCCGCTGATGCGCCGCTACCTGATGGAGGCTGCCGCCGCCTACTCACCGCTCCTGCTCATCGACGACGCGCCCCCGACCTGGCAGCGGCCCTACACCGTCGACCACGAGACCGCCGATCTCACCGACCCGCTCGCCGTGACCGCCGCCGCCGACGCCCTGGCCGCGCGCTGGAACATCGCCGGCGTCCTGACCTGGGACGAGTACTGCCTGATGGCCGCCGCCCGGCTCGCCGAGCGCTACGGACTGCCCGGCAACGTCCCGGACGCCGTCGGCGCGGCCCGCGACAAAGCCGTAAGTCGCCAGCGTTTTGCCGCTGCCAATGTCCCCTCGGCTGCCTCCACCTGGGTGCACAGCCTGGCCGCCGCAGCCTCGGCGGCCGAGCGCGTCGGCTACCCGGCCGTCCTCAAACCCGCCGCCCACGCCGGCAGCGTCGGCGTCGTCCGCGTCGATGCCCTCACCGACCTGCCCCGCACCTGGGCCATCGCCGAAGCGGGCGCCGCCCACCAGGGCGCCGAGGGACAGGGCGTGCTGCTGGAGGAGTACCTGGACGGCCCGGAAATATCGGTGGAGACCGCCACCTACCGCGGGGTGACGACAGCGGTCGCCGTCACCCGCAAGTCCCTCGGCTTCAAGCCGTACTTCATGGAAACCGGGCACTGCGTCACCGCCGGCGACCCGCTGCTCACCACCGTGGCGCCGATCGCCGAAGCGGCCCTGCGCGCCCTCGGCATCACCAACGGCATCTCGCACGTCGAAATGCGGCTGACCGCCGACGGCCCGCGCCTCATCGAGGTCAACGCCCGCTGCGGCGGCGACCTCATCGGCGATCTGGTCCGCAGGGCCACAGGCGTGGACCTCGCCCGCGCCGCCGCCGCCATCGCCTGCGGCCACATTCCCGACCTGCACCCCACCGAAGACCGCAGCGCAGCCATCGGCATGCTCTATCCGCCCGCTGAGGGCATCGTCACCCATCGAGAACTGCGGCCCGGCAGAGATCAGCACCTGGAGCACTTCCAGTGGCTGCGCGACGTCGGTGACACCGCCACCCTCACCCCCTCCAGCACTACGCCGAACAACATCCGCGCCGGGTACGCGGTCGTCAGCGGCGACAGCGCGCACGATGCCCAACAACACCTCGCGGACGTCCTCGCCCGGGCCGACGTGAGGGTCACCTCGACCGTTCCCCGCGCCGCGTGAACAACTCCCGCTCACCGTGAGCCGCTTGAAAGAAACACCTCCATGACTCGCACCCCCTTCCACCGAAGCGGCGCGGCGATGCTGGAAGCAGGTACGTCAGTGGCGGTCCCCTGGCATGATGGTCCGGCCCGCGCAGCAGCGCATAGCTGTGCTCTTCGCGCTGTGACGGCATCAGAGTCACTCCGGAAACGGTGCCGTGCGTCTCTGCCCGATACGACACGGTCATGGTCGTCATGAGCTGTTGGCCGACGACCGAATCTCTTGGTCCGCAGCGAATGACCGATGAGCTCGCCCGCCCTCTGCGCAGTGGAGCAGACAGCCTTCACCTGTGGTCGGCTCCGCCCTGATCCGGTCCATGCACGCTGGCCGTCCGCCATTGCTATCGTGGTCACGAGTCGCAGTTCAACTACACGTCGGACTGCGGCTGAAGCCCACACACGTGAAGTGCCGGGCCCCCGGCTGCTACCAGGGACCCGGCACGTGTGCGGGGTTGGGTGGGTCCGGCTGATTAAGAGGCAGTCGGACCTATCTCAAGGCCCATCAGCCGCCCCCTGACCTGCGGCAATCTAGCGCAGCAGCATCACCGCACACGTTGCGAACGGGGCCAGCGCACCCAAGATCGCAACCAGCGAGCGCACCCAGCGCGATAGATCTTCGGGATTACCTCCCGGTTCGTCTTCCATATACCTGCGCCTTTCTCGCTGAAGTTCACGGCCCTGAGCGCCGCCGCGGCCGAAGGCTTCACCTTCATTCGGCGCGGATCTGATCGGACGCATGGGCGCGTTGGCGGGTGCGGCCGGCGCGGGCGGGGAACAACAAGGCCCGCCGGCGAGCGCTTCGACCACCGGCTCGAGCAGCCCCAGATACCGGAGGGCAACGAGACCGAATACGGCACGTGAGCAACCCGCGACCAGCGCACGGAACGAAAGGCCCCGGAGTGAACTCCGGGGCCTTTCGAGT
>NZ_JBHVHQ010001129.1:0-2256 GCF_042800135.1 Streptomyces sp. NPDC057654
CCGGCGATTGAGGACAAAGTACGTTGCCGCGCCCAGCGGACGAGCCGCATCACACCAGCCCGTCAGGGGGCACCTCCCAGCGGTAGCTGGGGGAGATTGAGGACCGGGGCCCGGGGCGGAGCCCCGTAAGCCCGTCCGGCCGAGGACACGTCACTGGTGGGCGGAGGCCACCAACCCCTCCGCCACAGCCACGGCCTCAGCCAAGCTGTCCACCACAGGAACCCCGGCCTCCGCCAAGCTCGCCCGGCTATGGGACCCGCCGGAATACAACACCGCCAAAGCCCCCGCCCCCCGAGCCGCCTCCGCGTCGTCCAGCGCGTCCCCGATCACCACCGTGCGCCCCGCCCGCACCCCTGCCAGCTCCCGCTCCAGCTCGGCGAGGTGCCGCCCCATGTGCTCCACCTTGCTGCCCCCGGACGGCCCCCGCCGCCCCTCGACCCGTACGAACCGCGGCTCGATCCCGAACCCCCGCACCAGCGGAACCAGGTCGTCGTGGCCGTGCATGGACAGGATCGACTGCGTACCGCCCGCCCCCTGCCAGCTCTCCAGCAGCGCCTCGGCCCCCTCGGCCAGCGCGCAGCGCTCCAGGTGGCCCCGGTAGTGCCGGTGGAAGACGACGTCCATGTGCTCCCACTCCGCCTGAGTGGGCAGGCGCCCCAGCAACCGCTCGTAGAAACGCGGAATCGGCACGCGGTACAGCTCGCGGTAGCGGTCCAGCGTGATCGGTGCCAGCCCGACCTCCGCGAAGGCGGCATTGGTCGCCGACATCACCGCGTCGATGTCGTGAAAGAGCGTGCCGTTCCAGTCCCAGACGATGTGTGCAGTGCGCGTCCCCATGCCAAGACGGTACCCAGTGACAACCGGCGGCAGCCGATGGCAGCCGACGGCAGCGGGTCAGCCGACGATGGTCGGGATCTCCTGCGTCGCGAACCAGAGCAGCTCATGGTCCTCGGCCCCGTCCACCGTGAACTGCGCGTCGTCGTCGCCGTGATCCGCGGCGCCCAGCGCGGCGGCGGCCGCAGTGATGTCCGCCTCGGCCTCGTCGGCGTCCACGTGCACCGCGGCGGCCTTGGACAGCGGCACCGCCGAGGCGAGGCGCACCTCGCCGACCGAGGACTGGTCGAGCCCGCGGTCCGGGTCGGCCACGGCCTCCTTGTCCGGCACGTCGACGGCCACGACGACGCGCTTGCGGGCCGCCTCCGGATCGGCGGCGAGGCGGCGCAGGGACGCCTGCGCGGCGCGGCTGAGGGCCGCGTACTCCAGCTCCTCGATGTCGTCGGAGACGTACCACTCGCGCAGCGCGGGGGTGACGGCGTAGGCGTGCAGCGGGGCCGGGCCGACCTCGCCCGCCTTGTGCGCCGCGGCGAGGCCGGGGAGGGTCAGAGGGACGTAGACGCGCATGACCGCCGCTTTCCTCAAGGCTTACGAATACTGGGCCAGCATACGGGCGTGCGTCCCCCTTCGGGGTGCCGGGACGTACGCGGTGCGGACGCCCGTACGACCCCTGTGAGCTGCCCGCTCACGTCGGCGAAACGTCCCGGCTGCCGCCCGGCCGCCCCTGATAGGTGAATTTCCGGGGGGACCGAGGGTGCCTGCGGCGCCCTTGCCGCGGCCGGAAGGGCGCGGATAGAAGACTCCCGACAAAAGCTACTGCCCGGTATCACCACCGGACCGGACCGACGGGGGCGAACAGCGTGAACAGGACGACGAGCAGGACACCGGCGAACAGGACACCGGCGAGCCGGACAACAGTGAGCAGGACACCGGCCAACAGGACCGGCGGCACCAGGCCCGCCGGCCCCACCGCCCCACCCCGCCGCGGCGACACCCGGCGCCCCGGCCCCGCCGACCTGGCGGCCCGGCGGCGCGAGCGCGAGCTGCTGCCCCGCTACTGGTTCGCCAACCGCCTCCTGCTCACCCTCAGCGGCCAGCGCCCCACTCACTGGATGCTCGGCCACACCCTGGGAGCCGCCTACGACCGGATCGTCGAGCTGGCCCCGCAGGCCCCGCTGCGGCCCGCCGCACCGGGCGGCAGGACCCCGGTCGTACGGCACTGCGACGAGTTCCGCCCCCGGTCCGGAGTGATCGAGGCGTTCGCCCGTATCGCCTCAGGCGACCGCGTACGGGCGCTGGCCTTCCGCCTGGAGCGCGGCGCGGACGAACGCTGGCGCTGCTCGGCGGTGGAACTGGGCGAACCGGCCCGCACCTGAACGCCCGGCCGCCAAACGAAAGCGCGGGGCGGAACACGGAAAGCCC
>NZ_JBHVHQ010001130.1:0-2238 GCF_042800135.1 Streptomyces sp. NPDC057654
GAGCCGCCCGTCCGGCTCGTACGGGCGGCGCTGACGCCCGCGGGCGCGCCGGGGCCGCAGCCGCCGACGGCCCCCTGCGACATCCCGGTCGGCTATCCGGAGGGCCACCCGGCGCTGCTGGCGGTCGAGCGCTGCGGCTCGGTGCGCTCCAGCGCGTCGGGCGACTCGGACGCCGCCGCCGCGCTGTGGGCGGCGGCCCGCAAATGGCCGGACGGCACGGCGCATGCCCTGAGCGTCGTGCTGCGCAGCAGGGGCCGCACGCTGGGCGCCGCCACCTTCCTGCGGGGCCCGTCCCGCCGCCCGTTCGACCGCGTGGACGCCACGTACGCGGAGGACGTGGCGGCCCGCGTCGCCGCGTCGGTGGACCTGGCGGCGGTGGTACGGGCGTGAGGGCGCGTTACGGGCACGGGCGCGGGCCCGGCGCTCAGTGGCGGTAGAAGATCCGGTCGCCGTACTCCGTCATGATCCGGCCGTTCCACTCGTGGCCGCCGTCGACGTTGCCGGAGCGCAGCATCGGCGGGTCGATGCCGCGGGCGGCGAGGTTTCCGGCGGCGGCGGCCATGACGGCCTGGATCAGGGCGCTGGTGACGACGGTGGAGGCGGGGGCGAAGGGGGCGCTGATGCCCTCGGCGGTGAGTTCGGCGTCGCCGAGTGCGATCTTGGTGTCGAGGACGAGGTCGCAGTGGTCCTTGAGGTACGTGCCGGAGACGTGCCGGGACCTGGTCTCGGCGGCGTACGCGACCGACGTCACCCCGACGACCTTCAGGCCGAGGGCGCGGGCGTTGAGGGCCATCTCGACGGGCAGGGAGTTGCGGCCGGAGAGGGAGATGACGACGAGGACGTCGCCGGGGCGGGCGGGGCTGGTGTCGAGGACGGCCCCGGCGAGCCCGTCGACGCGCTCCAGGGCGCTGCCGAGGGTGGCGGGCATGACGTTGACGCCGACGACGCCGGGGACGGCGAGGAGGTTCATGAGGGCGAGGCCGCCGGCCCGGTAGACGACGTCCTGTGCGGGGAGCGAGGAGTGGCCGGCGCCGAAGACGAAGAGGCGTCCGCCGTCGGCGACGGTGTCCGCGAGGAGGGCGCCGGCGGCGCCGATGGGCCCGGCCTCCTCGTCGCGGACCTTCGCCAGCAGCTCGATGGCGGCGTCGAAGTACTGCCCGGCGAGCGCGGCCCCGGCCGGCTCGGACCCGTTGGACCTGTCGGGCCGGTTGGACTCGTCGGGCCGGTTGGACTCGTCGGACCCGTTCGCCGCGGCACGCGTGGCAGCACTCATCGCAGCAGGAGCCTTTCCGTCGGTGCGTACTCTGGTGGCGCGGATCACGTTGCGGTCTGGACCAGTGCCCTGTCAATACAGCCCGCGGACTGGCGCGGGAGCACGCCCGTGATGCCGCTGTGACGCCCCTCATGGCCTCGGCGCCGTCGTGCGCGGTCGACTAACGGCACCGTTGTCAGTGGGATGCGTCAGAATTGAGTTCAGGGCCACCGCACGACGGATCGAGGGACACCCATGTCCGGACTGATCGACACCACGGAGATGTATCTCCGCACCATCCTTGAGCTGGAGGAGGAGGGTGTGGTCCCGATGCGCGCCCGAATCGCGGAACGGCTCGACCAGAGCGGGCCGACGGTCAGCCAGACGGTCGCGCGCATGGAGCGCGACGGCCTGGTCACGGTCGCCGGGGACCGCCATCTGGAGCTGACGGAGGAGGGCCGGCGGCTGGCGACGCGCGTGATGCGCAAGCACCGGCTCGCCGAGTGCCTGCTCGTCGACGTGATCGGGCTGGAGTGGGAGCAGGTGCACGCGGAGGCGTGCCGCTGGGAGCACGTGATGAGCGAGGCGGTGGAGCGGCGCGTGCTGGAACTGCTGCGCCATCCCACGGAGTCGCCGTACGGCAACCCCATCCCGGGCCTGGAGGAGCTGGGCGAGAAGGCCGAGGCCGACCCGTTCCTCAACGACGGCATGGTCAGCCTGATGGAGCTGGAGCCGGGCGCCGGCGGCAAGACCGTGGTGGTGCGGCGGATCGGCGAGCCCATCCAGATGGACGCGCAGCTGATGTACACGCTGCGCCGCGCCGGGGTGCAGCCGGGCGCGGTGGTGAGCGTGACGGAGTCGGCCGGCGGGGTGCTGGTCGGCAGCAGCGGCGAGGCGGCGGAGCTGGAGGCGGACATCGCCTCGCACGTCTTCGTGGCCAAGCGCTGACGCGGACTTCCCCTCGGCTCTGCCGGGCGCCTTCGCGG
>NZ_JBHVHQ010001131.1:0-2235 GCF_042800135.1 Streptomyces sp. NPDC057654
GGACGGCGAGGTCGCCCCGGCGGCGGGCGTCGACGCGGGCGCGCTGGAGTTCCTGGCCTCCGTCGCGGCCGTACGGGCCCAGCGGCTGCTGGCGCGGGCGCTCGCGCCCGGCCACGAGGGGACGCCGGAGGATCGGCTCACGGTCGGGCAGGACGCGGTGCGGCTCGCCGCCGCCGGGCCGGAACCGGGGATCGCGGCCCGGCTCGCGGCGGGCTGCGGGCGCGACGGCGCGGGTCTGGCGCGGGCCGTACGGGCCTGGGGGCACGGGGCCGCGGCGCTCGCGGCGCTCGACGAGGAGTGGACGCCGGACCCGACGGAACTGGCGCGGGCCCGCGCCCTGCTGGCCGCCGCGTGGGAGGGGGAGGAGCGCCCGCCGAGGCTGCGCGCGTCCCGTGGGAACCGCTGGACGGTGGTGGGCGCGGACGCTCAGCTGCGCTGGGCGCGGGACGGGCTCTGGTGGCCGTACCGCAAGGAGCGGGGGCACTGGGAGCCGGCCGGGCCGGGCGACGCGGATCCGGCGGCGGCCCTGGCGATGATCCTATCGGCGCACCCCATAGAGGAGTGAATCGAAGGATTAAGCGGGGCGATACCAGCAGTTTCATAGGTGATGGGTGAGCTCTTCCTGAGCAGTGACAGAATGTGGTGTTCTCGCATTCGACGACCGACTGATTCAGAAAGGCCCACCGGGATGGCATTCGCCCTACTGCGCCGCAGCAACCGCTCCGCACCGCGAGCCGCCGCACCGATACCGCGCGGCGCGGGAGCCCTCGACTGCGTCGTGCTCGACCCCGTGCAGCTGCCGCTGCACCGGGCGGAGGTCTCGGTCCGGGATACCGAGGGACGCGAGGTCGTGCACGGCCAGACCGACCCGAACGGCTGCTTCTCGGCGACCGTGGCGCCGGGCGAGTACAGCATCGCCGTGACGTCCGACGGCTTCCAGCCCGTACGGCAGACCTGTGAGGCGACGGCGGGGGTGCGGACGGCCATCGGCCCGATGCGGATGGAGCTGGCCCCCTCCCCCGCCATGCCGGAGCCCGGCCGGTGGAAGATCGACCCGGACCACACGGCCGTGCGCTTCATAGCCCGGCACATCGGGCTGGCCGAGATCCACGGCCGGTTCAACCGGTTCGAGGGCGCGCTGTGGATAGCCGACCGCATGGAGGACTCGCAGCTGGAGGTGACGATCGACGCGGCGAGCATCGACACCGGCGTCGAGGCGCGCGACCAGCACCTGCGCTCGCAGGACTTCCTGGACGTCACCAACTATCCCTATCTCCAGTTCGCCAGCGAGCGCTTCGTGCACCGCGGCGGCTCCCGCTGGTCCGTGCAGGGCGTGCTGAGCCTGCACGGCGTCAGCCGCAGCATCAATCTCGACACCCGCTACCTGGGCATCGGCACCGGGATCATGGGCGAGACCCGCACCGCCTGCTCGGCCGCCACCGAGCTGCACCGCGAGGACTTCACACTGGACTGGCGCACGATGCTCGCGCGCGGCATCGCCGCGATCGGCGCGACGATCCGCATCGAGCTCGACATCCAGGCCATTCGCGACGAGTAAGCAGGACGTCCGCCGGATCGGGGGCGTCCGCCGGACCGGCCGGGCCGGCGGCTGCGGACGGTCAGCCGCCGGGGCTCGGCGCGGGCCGCTACCGGTCCAACAGCTCGCCGATGCCGTCGGTGGGCAGCGCCGTCGGCAGCTCCTTGGGGAGGCTGGTGGGGAAGCCCGTCGGCAGATAGCTCCCGAGGTCGCTGGGCACCTCGGTCGGAATCTCGGTCGGAATCCCGGTGGGCACGCTCGTCGGGAGGCGGGGCGGCTTCTTGGTCGCCGGGGCGGACGTGCTCGGCGACGCGTCCTTGGCGGGCTCGCCGCCGCCGTCGCTGTCGATGGCCATGACCGCCCCGACGGCGATGGCCGCGATCACGATGAGCAGGGCGACGGCGATCACGATCCGGCGTCGGTTTCCCGGGTCCGGCGGCGGCTGGGACCACGGCGGCTCGCCGGGTCCGAAGCCGCCGGGACCATCGGGTCCGCCAGGTCCGCCCGGACCGCCCGGACCTCCGTAGTCGCCGCCCCCGCCGTAGCCGCCGTACCCGCTGGGCGGGCCGTAACCACCGCCCTCGCCGTGACCGCCCGGCGGCTCGTTCGGCGGGCCGTATCCGCCCTCGCCGTATCCGCCGGGCGGGCCGTAGCCGCCGTAGCCGGACGGCGGATCGTTCGGCGGCGGCGGAGGTCCG
>NZ_JBHVHQ010001132.1:0-2231 GCF_042800135.1 Streptomyces sp. NPDC057654
AACCGCGCCCCGGCCTCCGGAGTCTTGCGTGCCGCCGGTCAGTCGCCGGGGTGGGCGAGCTCGACGTCGTACCCGTCGACGCCGTGCCCGGCGACGTTCAGCGCCCCCGCGACCGGCGGGTAGCCGCTCGCGATGACGGTGTAGTCGCCCGCGTCCAGGTCGGTGAAGGCGTATGCGCCGTCCTCGCCGGTGGTGGCGGTGGCGACCACGTTCCCGGCCGCGTCGATCAGCGTGACCCGCGCGTCCGGCATGGGACGCCGGTCGGCCCCGGCCCGTACGGTGCCCTGCACGCGGGCGCCGGCCTGGAGCTCGATCTCCATGCGGGTGACGCCCTGGTGGCCGACCTCGACGGGGAGGGCGGCGGGCCGGTAGCCGGGCGCGTTCACGGCGATGGTGAACGTGCCGGGGGCCAGCTCGTCGAAGGTGAAGTCGCCCTGCGGCCCGGTCTTGCCGGTGGCGAGCACCTCGCCCCGCACATCGGTGACGACGACCATGGCCGCGTCGACCGGCGCGCCGGTCACGGCGGCGCGGACGAGGCCCGCGAGGCCGCTGGTGCCGGAGAGCAGGATGTCGTAGCCGAGCGGCTCGTCGCCGACGACGACGGTGGACGCCTGCGGCTGGTGGCCGTCGGCCGCCGCGATCAGCACGTACGAGCCGGAGCCCGGCGCGTACAGGGCGTACGCGCCGTCGCCCTGGGCCACGGCGCGGCCCAGCTGGCTGCCGCTCAGCGAGATCAGGGTGACCGCGGAACGGGCGACAGGCTGGCCGTCGGCGTTCTTCACGAACCCGCGGATCGCGGTGGAGCCGGGGGGCGGGCCGTCGCCGGTGGAGGCGAACGCCGCGAGGTGCTGCGGCTCGGGGGCGGTGGCGGGGGCCATGGCCGGGGCCAGTGCCTGGTCGCCGTCGGCCGTGCTGGGCGCGCCGACGAGGGCGGGCTCCAGCTCGGCGGTGCTCTCGAAGGAGTCGGCGGAGCTTGCCATCGCGGCCGTGGCGGGGGCCGTCGCGGGCGTCGAGTCGTCGCCGGACAGCGCCCGCTCGGTGCCGGACTTGCTGCGCAGCGCGACCTCCTTGACGAACAGGGTCAGGATGAAGGCGAGCAGCGCGCAGGGGGCCGCGTAGAGGAAGACGTCGCCGACGCCGTGCCCGTACGCGCTCTCCATGATGGTGCGGAAGGGCGCGGGCAGCTGGGACAGGTCGGGTATGCCCCCGCCGCCGGTGCCGCCGTGGCCCAGGGCCGCGCCCTTGGGACCGAGCTCCGCGACGCCCTCCTGGACGTAGTGGGTGACCCGGGTGCCGAGCACCGCGCCGAGCGCCGAGACGCCGACCGCACCGCCGAGGGAGCGGAAGAACGTGACGACGGAGCTGGCGGAGCCGAGGTCCTGCGGTGCGACCTGGTTCTGTGTGGCGAGAACCAGGTTCTGCATCATCATGCCGATGCCGAGGCCCATGAGCGCCATGTAGATGGCCAGGTGCCAGTACGGGGTGTCGTACCGCATGGTGCCGAGCAGGCCGAGGCCCGCGGTGAGCAGTACGCCGCCGGAGACCAGCCAGTACTTCCACCGGCCGGTCTTGGTGATCACCTGGCCGGAGACGGTGGAGGCGACGAACAGGCCCGCGATCATCGGGATCGTCATGACGCCGGACATCGTGGGGGTCTTGCCGCGCGCCAGCTGGAAGTACTGGGAGAAGAACACCGTGCCGGTGAACATCGAGATGCCGACGAACAGCGACGCGAGGGAGGTGAGGACGATCGTCTTGTTGCGGAACAGCCGCAACGGAATGATCGGCTCCTTCGCCTTCGACTCGATGTAGACGAAGAGCAGGGCGAGCACGATCGCGCCGCCGACCATGACGAAGGTCTGCCAGGAGAGCCAGTCGTAGTTCTTGCCGGCCAGGGTCACCCAGATCAGCAGCAGGGTGACGGAGGCGGCGACGAAGAACGCGCCGAACCAGTCGACCTTGACGTCCCGCTTGAGGACCGGGAGCTTCAGCGTCTTCTGGAGCACGATCAGCGCGATGATCGCGAAGGGCACGCCGACGTAGAAGCACCAGCGCCAGCCGAGCCAGCTGGTGTCGGTGATGACGCCGCCGAGCAGCGGGCCGCCGACGGTGGCGACGGCGAAGGTCGCGCCGAGGTAGCCGCTGTAACGGCCGCGCTCGCGCGGGGAGATCATCGCGGCCATCACGATCTGGGCGAGGGCGGAGAGGCCGCCGACGCCGATGCCCTGGAC
>NZ_JBHVHQ010001133.1:0-2230 GCF_042800135.1 Streptomyces sp. NPDC057654
GCCACAGGAGCCGGGGCGGCAGCACGAGCCCGTACGGCCGCAGCCGCGGCATGACGTACGAGCCCAGGAGCCCGTACGGCCCCCAGCACGGGACGCGCACGCGCAGCGGCCCGTACGAGCGCCGGAACCCGTACACGCGCAGGAGCCCGTACGCGGCCACGAGTCCGTACGCCCGCAGGCGCCCCCTCCCCGGCGGCAGGCCGCGCAGCCGCTGCCGCCCGAGCGGCCCGCGCAGTCGCAGGGCTCGCCGTGGTTCCGCCCGCACGAGCAGCCGGAGCCGGCCGCGCCGGGACCGCCCGCACAGAACCGCGTTCCGCGGCCGCCCCAGCCCCCGCCTGCCGACGGCGGGACCCTGACCTTCGACCTCGGCCCGGACTTCGCCGCGGCGGTCGCCCCGCACCGCGCGGAGGCCGAGGAGGCGGTGGACGACCGTACGGTCGCGCTGCGCCGGATCGATGCCGACGCGCCCCCCACAGCGGCCGTCACGGACGCCGGAACGGCCCCGCCGACCGGTGGCCGGGCCGCGCGCCGGAAAGCCGCTCAGGACGCCGCCAGGCGCGGCGGACGGGGCCGCCGTACGCCCTCCCCGGCGCCCGCGCCCGAGAGCGACCCGGCCGCGCCGCGCACCAGGCTGGAGGCGCGCCGCGCGCAGCGGGCCCGCAAGGAGACCCCCGGCGTCATCGTGAGCCGGCTGCTCGGCGAGGGTTTCATCACGATCGGCGTGCTGATGCTGCTCTTCGTGACGTACCAGCTGTGGTGGACGAACGTGATAGCCCATCAGCAGGCGGGCGGCGCCGCGAACAGCCTGCGGCACAAGTGGGACGAGGGCGACGGCGACGACCGGAGCGCGGGCGCGTTCTCGCCCGGCCAGGGGTTCGCGATCATCTACATCCCGAAGCTGGACGTGAAGGCGCCGATCGCGGAGGGCATCAGCAAGCCGAAGGTCCTCGACCGCGGCATGGTCGGCCACTACGCCGACGGCGGGCTGAAGACCGCGATGCCCTGGGACAAGAAGGGCAACTTCGCGCTCGCCGGGCACCGCAACACCCATGGCGAACCGTTCCGTTACATCAACCAGCTCAAGCCGGGCGACAAGGTCGTGGTGGAGACGAAGAGCGCGTACTTCACGTACGAGATGACGAGCGCGCTGCCGCAGACCTCGCCGTCGAACACCAGCGTCATCCGCCCGGTGCCGACGGGGTCCGGTTTCACGAAGCCCGGCCGGTACATCACGCTCACGACGTGCACGCCGGAATTCACCAGTACGTATCGAATGATCGTCTGGGGCAAGATGGTCGACGAACGGCCGCGCAGCAAGGGCAAGCCGGACGCGCTCGTCGAGTGACATCGGAATCCGGAGACTGAAAACCGGACGCCGGACACCGGCTCCGCGGCCCGACGGCGGGCGAGCGGGCCGTTCGGCGGGGCGGCACATCCAACGGGGCCAACACACCAGCGAATCAGTGAACAAGGGGTACGAGCGCCGTGGCACGGACCGAGCACGACGAGCCGCGACCGGCAGCGCGCCGCGGCAGAGGGCGGATCGCCGCCACCGTCAGCTTCATCGGCGAACTGCTGATCACCGCGGGCCTGCTGCTGGCCCTGTTCGTCGTCTACTCGCTGTGGTGGACGAACGTGCTCGCCGACCGCGAGGCGTCCCGCCAGGGCCACCACGTCCGCGACAACTGGGCGAAGAGCGGTCCGGGTGCGCTGAACACCAAGGACGGCATCGGCTTCCTGCACGTACCGGCCATGAAAAACGGCGAGGTCCTCGTAAAGAAGGGGACGAATACCGGCACGCTCAATGAGGGGGTCGCGGGCTTTTACACCTCTCCGGTGAAGTCGGCGATGCCGTGGGACAAGAAGGGCAACTTCACGCTGGCCGCGCACCGCGACGGGCACGGCGCGAAGTTCCACAACATCGACAAGCTCAAGGACGGCGACGCGGTCGTCTTCGAGACCCGCGACGTCTGGTACGTCTACAAGGTCTACGCCGAACTGCGCTCGACCTCGAAGTACAACGTCGAGGTCATCGACCAGGTCCCCGAGGAGTCCGGCAAGAAGAAGCCCGGCCGCTACCTCACCCTGACGACCTGCACCCCCGTGTACACCTCCGACTACCGCTATATCGTCTGGGCGCAGCTGGAGCGTACGGAGAAGGTCGACGCGAAGCGCACGCCCCCGGCGGAGCTGCGGTAACAGCCCCTACGACGCGCGGAAGCGGAAAGGC
>NZ_JBHVHQ010001134.1:0-2224 GCF_042800135.1 Streptomyces sp. NPDC057654
GCCGCGCACCGCGCGAGCACAGGGAGTTGAAGCGGACGTGAACACCGAGTTCCGGGACGGGCGCGCGGAGCGGGAGGACGGCGCGGGGGAGGGCGGCGGGCCCGCAACCGGCGGGCCCGCAACCGGCGAGGCGGCGGCCGGTGGGCTCGACGTCGGTACGTACGAAGTGCTGCGCGACCGGCTCGCCGCGCAGGCCGCCGAGCTGGCCCGCGGCGCCGAGGCGCTGAACGCGCGGCGCGTGGAGACCTTCGGCTCCACCGAGCTGCGGCTCCTGGGCACCGAGCAGATCCGCACCGAGCAGCGGTGCGTGCCGCGCGACGTCGTCGCCGTCGGCGGACGCCTCCTCCTCGGCTACACCACCCCGGACAGCGCCAACACCGAGACGACCGTCGCGGACGTCTTCGCGCTGCACACCCTGCGTCGTTCGGACGACGGCGAGGGCATCACTCTCGACGAAGCCGACGAGCAGGACCTCCCCGAGCTGCTCCGCGACTCCGCCTTCCAGCGCGAGTTCGGCGAGCTGCACCGCTACTACCGCGCCGCCGCCCTCCGCCGCCTGCGCCGGGTCGACGGCAAGCTCCTCGCCGTCTTCCGCACCGGCCCGAACCCCGGCGACCTGCGCGTCCTGCGCTGGCAGCTCGCCGCCGACGGCACGCCCCGCTACCTCGACGCGCGCGGCGAGCGCGACCACACGGACCCGCCGTCGCAGGAGATCGAGTGGACCGCCGCCACCCGCGACGACCACGTGCTCGGCCGTCACCCGCACGTCGCGATCGGCGAGGGGATCTACGTCTCCACCGTCGGCGGCGCCCTCACCGTCAAGACCGAGAACACCACCGAGTCCGGTGAGGGCATCTACAGCGAGCCCGTCGAGGAGCCGCTCCAGTCGCTCGCCGACGCGGACATCGAGCACGCCCGCATCGGCCCGCTCGTGCTGCTGCGCGTACGCCCGTACAACGAGAGCGTTCAGCGCCACCTCGTCTACAACGCCACCACCCGCACCGTCGTGCGGCTCGACGGCATCGGCCAGGCGTGCCTGCGCCTCCCCGACGACCAAGGCGTCATCTTCCCCGGCGGCTACTGCCTGGCCACCGGCGCCGCCCGCACCTTCGACGCCCTCGACACCGACGGCCTCGGCTACGCGGGGGCCACCCCCTCGCCCAACGGCGAGGACGTCCTCTACGCCTTCCGCGACCCCGCCGACGGCCGCACCCTGCTGCTGTCCTACAACCTCATCCGCAAGGAGGTCGCCACCCCGCTGCTGTGCCAGGGCTACGCGCTCTTCGACGACGGCACGCTCATCGCCCTGCGCGCCGGGGCCGACGAGCCGTCGCGCGTGCACGCCGTGCAGACCTGGCAGAGCCCGTACGTCTCCGAGACGTACGCCGCCGGGGTCGCGGGCACCGGGCCGCTGGAGCGGGTGGGCAACGCCGACCTGGTGCGCGGCATCTCCGAGCTGCTGACCGTGGCCCGTACGGCCGCCGAGCCCACCGGCACGCACGCCGGCTTCGCGGCGATCACCGACGCTTGCTCCCGGCTCACCGACCGCTTCCACTGGCTCGCGGACGACGCGCTCGGCGACCTCCAGCAGCCGTTGGCGCTGGTGCGGGGCACCGCGGAACAGGTGCTGGCGGAGTTCGAGACCGTACAGAACCTCACCCGGCAGGCCGCCGACGCGCTCGGCGAGGCCGCCTCCCAGATCGCCTCGCTGGTGCGGCGCGTCCGCGGCGAGGCGCCGCGCAGCGCGGACGCCTGGGTCGCGCAGCTCACCGAACTCCGCCACTCCCAAGGCAGGTTGGAGACCCTGCGCGAGCTGCGGTACGTGGACGTCGAGCGGATCGACGCGCTGGCGGCGGAGGTGGCGGACGACATCGGCGCGACCGCGCAGCGCGCCGTCACCTTCCTCCAGCAGGACGACGCGTTCGCCGGGTATCAGGAGGACGTCGAGCGGCTGACCGCCGACGCCGAGGCCATCACCACCGTCGCCGGGGCCGCCCCCGTCGGCGAGCGGCTCGACGAGCGGACCGAGGGCCTCCAGATCCTTACCGAGGTCGTCGCGGGGCTCGACATCGGCGACGCGACCGTCCGCACCTCCATCCTGGAGCGCATCGCCGAGGTGCTCGGCGGCGTCAACCGCGCCCGCGCCACCCTCGCCGCGCGCCGCCGCGAACTCCTCGACCACGAGGGGCGCGCCGAGTTCGCCGCCGAGTTCGCGCTGCTGGGG
>NZ_JBHVHQ010001135.1:0-2219 GCF_042800135.1 Streptomyces sp. NPDC057654
GACTCCCCGGACGCCGCGCCGCCGTCGCCGCACCCGCACCGGGTCGGCCCCGGCGGCGGCAGCACCGCAGGCGTCGGTGGCCGCGGCCCCCGTGACCGCGGAGGCCCCTGCGCCCGCGAAGACCGTGCAGCCCGCTCAGGCCGCACAGACCGCTCAGGCCGCTCAGGCCGCTCAGGCCGTGGACACGGTCGCCGCGAAGCCCGCCGCCGAGAAGCCGGCCGTCGCGCGGTCTGCCGCCGTACGGCCCGGCGTCGCCGCCGTGGAGGAGGCCGCGGTCAAGCCGCGCCGCCGCCGTCCGCGCGTCGTCAAGCCGGCGGTGGACGAGCCGTCCTTCATCACGGTCGAGAGCACGATCGCGAGCATGGCCGCGGAGGCCGAGGCGAGCGCCGCCAAGCCGAAGCGCACGCGGGCCGCCAAGCCGAAGGCGGCCGAGGCCGCTGTCGCCACGGTCGAGGGCACCGACGCGGTCGCCGAGACCCCGGCGAAGCCGAAGCGCACGCGGACCACCAAGGCCAAGGCCGCCACCGAAGTCGCCGTGGACACGGTCGACACCGCGGAAGCGACCGCCGAAGCCCCCGCGAAGCCCAAGCGCACGCGGGCCGCCAAGCCGAAGGCCGCCGAGGCGGTCGACACGGTGGAGGCCGCCGCCGAGGCTCCGGCGAAGCCGAAGCGCACCCGCACCACCAAGGCCAAGGCCGAGGCGGCAGTGGACACGGCAGAGGCGACCGTCGAAGCCCCGGCGAAGCCGAAGCGCACGCGTACGACCAAGGCCAAGGCCGCTGAAGCGGCGGTGGACACCGTAGAGGCGACCGCTGAGGCGCCGGCCAAGCCCAAGCGGACGCGCACCACCAAGGCCAAGGCCGCCGTCGACACGGCGGAGGGCGTTGAGGCGACCGCCGAAGCCCCGGCGAAGCCGAAGCGCACCCGTACGGCCAAGCCCAAGGCGACGACCGAAGGCTGACCCCGCACGGCACCGCCGAAGGCCCGTATCCCCGCACGGCCGGGGAGCGGGCCTTCGCCGTGTCCGCGGTCGTCCCCTCCGGCGGGCGGCTGACTGACGGCGACGGCGGGGCGGCGGATAGCCTCTGGGCATGAGCAGGCCGCCGATACTCACCTTGCCCGCGTGCGCCCGCGCGTACCGACTGAAGACCGAGCGCGGCGCGTTCGCCGTGTGCGACGCGCGCCCCCCGTCGGCCGAGCCGCGGGCCACCGCCCTGCTCGTCCCCGGATTCACCGGCAGCAAAGAGGACTTCAACGCCCTGCTGGAGCCGCTGGCGCGGGCCGGGTTCCGGGTCGTGGCCGTCGACGGCAGGGGGCAGTACGAGAGCGAGGGCCCGGCCGACGAGGCCGCGTACGGGCAGGACGAGCTGGCGGCGGACGTCCACGCGCAGGCCGCGGCGCTCGGCGACGGCCCGGTGCATCTGCTCGGCCACTCCCTCGGCGGCCTGATCACGCGTGCGGCGGTGCTGCGCGACGCGGCCCCCTTCCGGTCGCTGACCATCATGAGCAGCGGCCCGGCGGCCGTCTCGGCGGAGCAGCAGGCCCGTACGAAGCTGCTCATCGACGCCCTGTCCACGCGGGACATGGAGTCGGTCTGGCAGGCGATGCGCGCCATGGACCCCGAGAACCCCGCGGACGTGCCGGACGCCGCGACGACGTCCGCGGCTCTGGACGAGTTTCTGCACCGCCGCTGGCTGGACACCGAGGCGGCTCAACTCATCGGCACGGGGCGGCAGTTGCTTGGCGAGCCGGACCGGGTCGCCGAGCTGGCGGCGGTGGCGCTGCCGAAGCACGTGGTCTCCGGCGCGGTCGACTACGCCTGGCCGGTGCCGCTGATGGACGCGATGGCCGAGCGGCTGTCGGCGCACCGCACGGTGATCGAAGGAGCGGAGCACTCCCCCAACGCCGAGCGTCCGGAGGAGACGGCGGCGGCGCTGGCGGCGTTCTGGTCGCGGCACTGACTCCGCCCGGTACGGGCGGAGGTGCGATACGGGCGGGGCGCGGTACGGATTCAGTACTGCGCCTGAAGGTGCTCCCAGAACCCGTCCCGCAGCGCCCGCCGCAGGTCGGCGTGGGCCCGTAGCGAGAGCCCGAGCAGCGCCTCGGCCTCCACGAGCAGTTCCTGGTCGACGGGGCCCGGCAGATAGGGGTGGCCGGGCAGCAGCTCGGCGAGCGACGCGCGGCCGCGTTCGCCGAGCCAGCGCGCCGCGACCTGCGCG
>NZ_JBHVHQ010001136.1:0-2218 GCF_042800135.1 Streptomyces sp. NPDC057654
CCGCCGTCGCGCCTCGGCTCGCGTCAGCCCAGCGTGTCGGCGGCCGTCGGGGACGAGTCGCGCAGGAACGCCGCGCAGCGCTCGTACTCCTCCTGCTCGCCGATCGACTGCGCGGCCCGCGCCAGGGCGTGCAGCGCGCGCAGGAAGCCGCGGTTGGGCTCGTGCTCGAACGGCACCGGGCCGTGGCCCTTCCAGCCGGCGCGGCGCAGCGCGTCGAGGCCGCGGTGGTAGCCGGTACGGGCGTAGGCGTACGACTCGACGACCCGGCCGCCCTCGAACGCCTCGTCGGCGAGCTGGGCCCACGCGAGGGAGGAGTACGGGTACTTCGCGGCGACCTCGGAGGAGGCCGCGCCGGAGGCGAGCAGCTCGCGCGGTTCGGGGTCGTCGGGCAGATGGGTCGGGGGCGGTCCCCCGAGCAGGTTCTCGTGAATGGACATGGGCTCCAGTCTGCCTGGTGCGGGCGGCCGTGGGGCCGTTGCGGGTGATGTCCGTACGAGAGACCGCCCGGCGCCCGCGCCCGCCGTCGGCGGCGTACGGAGCCGGGGCCGTACGGGAGGCCCGGCGGGAGCCGCACAGGGGCCGCGCCGGGGGCCGCGCGGGGGCCGTCCCCGCGTCAGTCGTCCACGGTGCCGGGGTCGAGCGGCGGGGCACTCACGCCGCAGTGGTAGGCGCACTCCGGGCGGCATATCCGGGGTTCGGCGGGCGCGGCTTCACCGGCCTCCGCCGCTTCCCCGCCGAGTCCCGCCGCGGGCTCCTTGCGCACCGCGAACCAGCCGATCAGCGCGGCCACCACCAGCGCCCCCGCGCACATCGGCATCGCCCGCCGGAAGGTGTCCCCGAACTGCCCGGCGTCCCGGTACGCGTCCGGGCCCATGCCCGCCAGCAGCGGCAGGGCCGCCACCGCGACGAGCCCCGCAGCCCGCGCCGCCGCGTTGTTGACGCCGCTGGCCAGCCCGGCCCGGCCGACGTCGACGGAGGCCAGCACGGTCGCGGTGAGCGGGGCGACGAGCACGACCATGCCCAGGCCCAGCACGATCAGCGCGGGCAGCACGTCCCGCCAGTACCCGGCCCCGGCCGTCACCCGCGTCATCAGCAGCATCCCGGCCGCGCACAGCAGCGGCCCGACGGTCAGCGGAAGGCGCGGCCCGATGCGCTGGCCCAGCTCGCCGGAGCGGGCGGAGAGCAGGAGCATCAGGACGGTCGTCGGCAGCAGCGCGGTCCCGGCGGCGAGCGCCGAGTATCCGGCGACGACCTGGAGTTGGAGCACGGAGAGGAAGAAGAAGCCGCCGAAGGCCGCGTAGACACAGACGGTCACCGCGTTGACGGCCGTGAACTGGTGCGAGGAGAAGATGGTCAGCGGCAGCATCGGATCGGCCCGCCGCCGCTCGACGTACCCGAAGGCCACGCCGAACAGCACCCCGGCGACCGCCGGGCCGATCACCCAGGGCGACGCTCCCTTGTCGGGCGCGGCGATCAGCGCGTACGTGACCGCGCCGAGGGCGAGGGCCCCCAGGACCGCGCCCAGCACGTCGAACCGGCCCCGCGCCCGTACGTCCCTGGTCTCCGGTACGTGCCGCAGCGCGACCGGCACGCAGACGGCGGCCAGCGGCAGGTTGATCAGGAACACCCAGCGCCAGCCGGGCCCGTCCACCAGCCAGCCGCCCACGAACGGCCCGATCGCCGAGGCCACGCCGCCCAGCCCGGACCAGGCGCCCACGCCCCTGGCCCGGTCGTCCGGGTGGAACGTGGCCTGGATGAGGGCGAGCGAGCCGGGGGTGAGCAGCGCGCCGCCGATGCCTTGCAGGGCGCGGGCCGCGATCAGCACCCCGGCGTTGGGCGCGAGGCCGCACAGCAGCGAGGCGAGCGCGAACCACACCACTCCGACGACGAACACCCGGCGCCGCCCGAACCGGTCGCCCAGCGCGCCACCCAGCAGGATCAGCCCGGCAAGCGTGAGCATGTAGGCGTTGACGGTCCACTGGAGCACCGCCAGATCGGCGTCGAGGTCGGCCCCGATCCGGGGCAGCGCCACATTGACGACGGTGCTGTCCAGCATTGCCATGCCGGAGCCGAGCACGGCGGTGAGCAGCACCCAGCGCCCCGCGGGCGTGCCGACCCGCACCGCGCCGGGCCCTTCGGCGGCGGGCCCTTCCGGACCGGTGACGGCCGTCGGGCGTACGGACTCCTTCGGGGACTTTTTCGGGGCATCGCTCATAAC
>NZ_JBHVHQ010001137.1:0-2218 GCF_042800135.1 Streptomyces sp. NPDC057654
CTTCGCGCGGGCGAGTGCACGCTGGCCCTGGCGGGCGGCGCGACCGTCATCGGCACCCCCCTGTCGTTCACCGGGTTCAGCCGCCAGCGCGGCCTCGCCGAGGACGGCCGCTGCAAGTCCTTCGCCGCCTCGGCGGACGGCTTCGGCATGGCGGAGGGCGTCGGCCTGCTGGTCCTGGAGCGGCTCTCGGACGCGCGCCGGAACGGTCACCCGGTACTGGCGCTGGTGCGCGGCTCCGCCGTCAACCAGGACGGGGCCAGCAACGGCCTGACCGCGCCCAGCGGACTGGCGCAG
Source organism: Streptomyces sp. NPDC057654 (assembly GCF_042800135.1). Classification (NCBI taxonomy): domain Bacteria; kingdom Bacillati; phylum Actinomycetota; class Actinomycetes; order Kitasatosporales; family Streptomycetaceae; genus Streptomyces; species Streptomyces sp. NPDC057654. Next base: position 295 of record NZ_JBHVHQ010001137.1, read on the forward strand.
CAGCGCGTCATCCGCGGGGCGCTGGCCGACGCCGGCCTGTCCGCCGCCGACGTGGACGCCGTCGAGGCGCACGGCACCGGCACCCGGCTCGGCGACCCCATCGAGGCGGACGCGCTGCTGGCGACGTACGGTCAGGACCGGTCCACCGAGCGGCCGTTGCTGCTCGGATCGCTGAAGTCGAACATCGGCCACAGCCAGGCCGCCGCCGGGGTCGCGGGCATCATGAAGATGGTCCTCGCGATGCGGCACGACGTGCTGCCCCGCACCCTGCACATCGACGAGCCGACTCCCAACGTCGACTGGAGCGCGGGCTCCGTCTCGCTGCTCACCGAGGCCGCCCCCTGGCCGGAGGCCGGCCGACCCCGCCGGGCCGGGGTCTCCTCCTTCGGCCTCAGCGGCACCAACGCGCACATCATCGTGGAGCAGCCGGAGCCGGAGCCGGAGCCGGAGCCGGAGCCGGAGCCGGAGTCCGTCGCGCCGAACCGTGAGGCGACGGGCGCCGCCGTCCCCTGGGTCCTCTCCGGCCGCACCCCCGAAGCACTCGCGGCCCAAGCCATCCGCCTCCACGCCCACCTGACGGATCATCCGGTGATCTCCGCACCCGACGCCGGATACTCCCTCGCCACCACCAGGACCGCCTTCGAGCACCGCGCGGCCGTCGTAGGGAGCGACCGCGCGGCGCTGCTGGGCGGGCTCGCCGCCCTCGCGGCCGGCGAACGCGACCCCCGCGTGGTCACCGGTACGGCGGCCCGGTCCGACCGGACGGTGTTCGTCTTCCCCGGCCAGGGCTCGCAATGGGCCGGCATGGCACGCGAACTGCTCGATCAAGCACCGGTGTTCGCCGAGCGGATCGCCGCCTGCGAACTGGCCCTCGCCCCGCACCTCGACTGGTCGCTGATGGACGTCCTCCAGGACGCGCCGGGCGCGCCGCCGCTGGACCGGGTGGACGTCGTGCAGCCGGTGCTGTTCGCCGTCATGGTGTCGCTGGCCGACCTGTGGAGCTCGTACGGAGTCGTGCCCGACGCCGTCATCGGCCACTCGCAGGGCGAGATCGCCGCCGCCTGCGTCGCGGGCGCCCTCTCCCTGGCCGACGCGGCGAGGATCGTCGCGCTGCGCAGCAAGGCGCTCCGCGCGCTGACCGGGCGCGGCGGCATGCTGTTCGTGCCGCTCCCCGCCGAACGCGTCCGCGAGCGGCTGACCGCCTGGGACGGCGTCCTCGGCGTCGCCGCCGTCAACGGGCCGACCTCCGCGACGGTCTCCGGCGACCCGGCGGCTCTCGCCGAACTTCAGGACGCGCTCTCCGCCGACGGCGTCCTGTGCTGGCCGATCCCCGGCGTGGACTTCGCCGGCCACTCCGTGCAGGTCGACGAGATCCGCGAGGAGCTGCTGACCATCCTCGCCGACGTCCGCCCGCGCCCCTCCCACGTGCCGTTCTATTCCACGGTCACCGGCGGGCTGCTCGACACCGCGACGATGGACGCCGAGTACTGGTACCGCAATCTGCGGCAGCCCGTGGAGTTCGCGCGGACCGTGGACGCGCTGCTCGCCGACGGGCACGGCGTCTTCGTCGAGTGCAGCGCCCACCCGGCCCTCGCGGTCTGGCTCCAGGAGGCCGTCGAGTCCGCCGGAGCGGGCGGCGGCGTGGTCGTGACGCTACGTCAGGACGAGGGCGGGACAAGTAAATTCCTCGCCTCCCTCGCTCATCTGCACGTCCTCGGCGCGGCAGTGGACTGGGAGGCGGTCTTCGCGGGCACCGGCGCTCGCGTGCGGCCGCTGCCCACCTACGCGTTCCAGCAGCAGCAGTACTGGTTCACGGCCACCGCCGCCGCGTCCGCCCCCGGGTCCGCCCCCGGGGACGCGGGCGGCGCGCCCGCGCTCGACAGCGGATTCTGGGACGCCGTCGAACGCGAGGACCTCGACGCCC
>NZ_JBHVHQ010001138.1:0-2215 GCF_042800135.1 Streptomyces sp. NPDC057654
GCGCTGGGGCTCGCGGGGCGGGGCTGGCGGGTCACGGCCCTCGACGTGTCGGCCGTGGCGACCTCGCGCCTGACCGAACTGGCCCGCTCGCGCGGCCTGGGCGAGCGGATCACCGCCCAGCAGCACGACGCGCGCGCCTCGCTGCCCGAGCTGCGGCTCGATCTCGTCACCGCCCACTACTTCCACGCCCCGTACGACATGGACCGGACGGCCATCCTCCGCTCCGCCGCCGAGCTGCTGCGCCCCGGCGGCCGGCTCCTGGTGGTCGATCACGGATCGACGGCCCCCTGGTCCTGGAACCAGGACCCGGACGTGCGGTACCCGACCCCTCGGGAGGTCGTGGAACCGATGCGCCTCTCCCCTGAGCAATGGACCGTCGAACGCGCCGACTCGCCGCGCCGGATCGCGACCGGGCCCGACGGGAGCACCGCCGAGGTCGTCGACCACGTGCTGCTCATCCGCCGCGAGGTCCGATAACACCCGTCTGACACCGCCCGCCCCCCGGCAAGGACCGTACGAACACCGCACTGGAGCACACCATGTCCGACACCCCTCCGCCCCGTACCGCCAACAGCGAAGCCGACGTTCTGCGCGGCTTCCTCGACTATCTGCGCGTCTCGTTCGCCGGGAAGGTGACAGGGGCTCCGGAGCCGGAGGCGCGTACGTCGGCGGTGCCTTCGGGCACGACCCTGCTCGGCCTGATCAGCCATCTGACCGCCGTCGAGAGCGCCATGTTCACGGGCGAGAAGGTCACCGACTGGCAGGCGACGCTCCGGCCCGTCCCCGAGGAGAGCGTCGCCGATGCCGTCGCCCGCTACCGGGCGGCCGTGGACCGGGCGAACGAGGTACTCGACGGGTGCGCCGACCTCGGCGCACCGCTCCCCCGGCCGGGGCGTTCCGGGTCGGCGCCGAGCGTTCGCTGGGCTCTGACCCACATGATCGAGGAGACCGGCCGCCACGCGGGCCACGCGGACATCCTGCGCGAACTCATCGACGGCTCCACCGGGCGTTAGCCAGCGCCGCCGTCCGGCACCGGACGGCCCCTGCCCACTCCCGTCCGCACCTTCCACAGCGCGATGGTCGACACCGTGAACATCAGCAGATTGCCGATGCTCAGCTGCGCCCCCTGGACCGCGGTCCCCACCGCACCCGGCAGCACTGCCGCTATCAGCCCCCCGAGCGGCAGGAAGATCAGCGGGTTCACCACGAACATCCACCGGGGGAACGCGGTGGAGCCCCGGAGCACGCAGACAGCCATCCATACGGACCCCAGCACCCAGCACGCCAGCAGCACCGCGTACGGGATCATCAGGACGTCCGCCATGTCGCCCGGCAGTCCGGTCAGGGCGGCCGAGCGCGCGCCGGAGGCGTCGACCGCCTTTGCCGCCTGGCCCCAGTAGTAGAACGAGCCGTGGGCGAAGGGGGCGAGGGCGAAGCCCGCGGTCAGCAGCAGGAACGGGGGCAGGGAGAGCAGTCGGCGCGCCGGGCGGAGGCCCTGGTACAGGTGCCAGCACGCGACGAGGTACAGCGGTCCGGTCAGTACGCCGAGCAGTGCTCCCCACGCCAGTCGCGAGGTGGAGGCCGACAGCATCGCGGCCAGCGAGTCGCCGGCCGTTCCGCTGTAATCGTTCAGCAAGGGGTGGTCGGCGGCCGACGTCATCGGCTCGCCCAGCAGCAGGATGTCCCCGATCAGCCAGGCGATCGACGCCAGAACACCCGCGATCCCGGCGGCCCGCACCAGTCTCATCCCGTCCCCACCCATCCGCATACCGCCGACGCGCGTCCGGCACACGCCCGGCACAATGATCAAAGTTTGGTTAGCCTAACCTAACTAAACATGTGCGGTACAGGGAGTTCGTACGGCCGTCGTCAGCTCACCCGAGGATGACCGCCCGCCCGCTGAGCGGGTATCGAAGCGGCCCCAGCACCCGCCTCGGCGCGAGCGTCGTTCGGGATCACCGGCCAGGCCGGCTCGATGTACGCCGTGGGGTTCGACGTGCGGCGCAGGTAGCTCTGCAAGGAGGCGGACTGCTCGGCCGCCGCCGCGACTTGGAGTTCGTACAGATCGGGCAGCGGCATCGAGCCCACCGGCGCGTACGTCTCGCCCACGCGCCGTGCCGTGCGGGCGGCGGCCACCGCGTCGGCCTCCGCGTGGTGCGCGTCGTCGAGCGGCACGCCGTAGTGCGCGCAGAGCGCTTGCAGGGTGCGCTTACCC
>NZ_JBHVHQ010001139.1:0-2214 GCF_042800135.1 Streptomyces sp. NPDC057654
GCAGCAGGCCGCCGCCGTGCCGACGGTCGCGGCAGTGGTGAAGCCGTGCGCCGCCAGCAGCCGGGCGGTGAAGAGGAGTACGGCCGGCGACGCGGCGGCGGCGATCGCGCCCGGCGCGGCGTACGGGCGCTCATCGAGCGCGAGCCTGGCCGCCGGTACGAGCGCGAGGACGCAGCACAGGAACAGCGCGACGGTCGTCAGCAGGAGTGGCCGGACGCGGGCCGCGAACTCCGCGAGGCTCCGGCTGCCCGTGAGCGCCCGGCCCGACCGTACGGCGAACCAGCGGGCGCACCACACGGCCGGCGGCACCGTGAAGGCCAGGGCCAGGGCGGTGGGCGCGCCGTCGTGTTCGGGCGGCTCGGCCGTGGGAAGGGCGTCCGGGCCGCCGCTGACGACCTCGGTGAGCAGCCAGTCGCCGAACAGCGCGTACCCGATCAGCCAGCCGACCGACAGCGCGCCTGAGAACCCGCCGCCCTTCCCCGGCCGCCCCAGGCACAACCGGAGCGCCACCGCCACCATGGCGGCCCCGCACACGCCCACGCCGACGCGTACCGCGGGGCCCTCGCCTCCCGCGTACGACAGCGCCGCCACGGTCGCCGCGCACGCGGCTCCCGGCAGCGGATACAGCGCGGCGTGCCGCAAGCGCGCGCCAAGGGAGCGGCGCGGGGCGACGGTTTCGTCTTCAGGGGCGTCCTCGCGCGGCACGCGCGCGTGCAGTTCCTCGGCGAGGGAGAAGACGTCGCGGTGGCGGCAGTTGGCGGCGGTCCGGTCGGTGACGCCCCGCGCCTCCAGCCCGGCGGCGATCTCCAGCGGATCGACGGCCCGCGCGCACAGTTCGCGGTACTGGTGCATCAGCGCCTTGACCGGATCGGCTGGTCCGCGCGGAGGCCGCTCCGGGGCGCCCGGCATCGCAGGCACCGCCTCAGAATCGAGGACAGGCTCAACAGCTGTGTCACCCGGCGTCGTCACACGGGACCGCTTCACGCGTCCTCCTCAACTCGCCGAGCCGGTGCGCCCACCGGCTCGCCCTCGCCCGCGCCCCGAGCCCAGCCCGGCACCGCCTGCCCTCCCCGGGCCGCCGTTCCGGCGCCCGGCAGCCACTGCCGGAAGCGGGCGGTGCGCGCGGAGGCGGGGGCCGACGCCGACCAGTGGCCCGGAACGTGGGACTCGGCCGGGCGGGCGAACGGGAGGGGCTGGCCGTCGGTGTCCACGGACGCGCCGCGCACCGGGCAGTGGGCAACGAGCTCCAGGTAGATGCCGTGGAATGCCGCGGTGTTCTGCTCGGCGGTGAAGAGCTCCACGGCCCGGGCGCGCGCGGCAGCGCCCAGGCGGGCACGGCGCGCGGGGGCGCGCAGCAGCTCCACGCACGCCTCGGCGAGGGCGTGCGGGTTGCGCGGCGGGACCACCAGGCCCGTACCGCCGATGACTTCGCGCACCGCGCCGACGTCCGTGGAGACCGTGGCCCGGCCGCAGAACATCGCCTCGGCGAGGGAGAACGGAAAGCCCTCCACGACGCTCGACAGGACGACGACGCTGCCCGACGCGTACGCATCGGCCGAACCCCCGCCCTCCGGGCCGCCCGGTTCCTCGAAGGAGACCGCGCCCCCGCCGGGGAACAGCTCGGCGGCGAGCGCCCGGCAGCGCTCCAGACAGTCCGCGGCCTCCCGCCCCGGCTCCGGGGCCCCGACGACGCGCAGCCGGGCGCCGGGCTCGGACGCGCGGATCAGCGCGAAGGCGTGCAGGAGGCCGGCGACGTCCTTGGCGGGGCCGATGCGGCCGGACCACACGAGAGTCCGGCCGTCGTCGTCCGCGCCGCCCTCCCCCACGTCGGCGAAGGGGCGCGCGTCCAGGCCGGGGTGGACGGTCCGTAGGCGGGCGCGGTCCGCGCCGCAGCGCTCCTGCCAGCGCCGGGCGTGCGCGTCGCCGGCGGTGACGAGCGCGGCGGCCCCGTACACCTCGGCGGCCAGCAGCCCGTGGAAGGCGGCGAGCAGGGACCGCAGGGCGGGCGACGGGCCGCCCTGCGCGTACGCGTGGCGGAGGTAGTGGGCGCGCAGGCGCACGTCGTGCTCGGTGACGAGCAGCGGCGTACCGAAGAAGCGTTTGGCCAGCAGCCCGGGGAGGGCGGCGGGCCCTCCCGCCGTGGCGTGGCACAGGTCGACCCCGGCGAGCCCCCGGTCTCCGGAGCGGCCCCCGTCGCCGCCGGGTCCCCCGTAC
>NZ_JBHVHQ010001140.1:0-2209 GCF_042800135.1 Streptomyces sp. NPDC057654
GAGCAGCGCCCGGGGGTCGTGCGGGTCCGCCTTGACCCGGCTCAGCGGCCACTTGGAGCCGCCGATCACCGCAGAGACATGGCCGTTCGCCCCGCCTGGCACCCGGCCGAGCTTCTGCGCGAAATCGAGCTTCAGCGTCCGGCCGTCGCCGAGGACGGTCGTGCCGATGGCGCCGTCGTACTTCCAGTCGTCGGGCAGCCGGAACGCGGACGCGGGTATGGGGGTCTTCCGCTCGCCGGGCTCGGTCCAGCGCAGATGCAGATTGGACCCGCCGATGTGCTCGAAATACTCGACCTTGATGTCGACTGCGTCGTCGGCCTTCAGCTCCACGGGCCTGGAGGTCTGTTCCTTGTCCCAGTCGTCGACCCAGTGGTCGATGACCAGCCGCCCGCCGACCCACAGCCGGAAGCCGTTGTCCCCGATGATGGAAAACGTTGTAGAGCCGGTCTTCTCGGGCACGAGCTTCCCGGTCCAGCGCACGCTGGCGTTGTCGGACTGCCCGGTGGCGGTCTGGAGCCGGGATTCGAGGCTGCCGAAGTCGATGTTCGGATCGAACCCCGTTGCCTTGAGTTTGCCGAAGTCGAAGGCTCCGGGGGCGGATTGGGTGTAGTACTCGCCCTTGAGCCCGTGCGGCACGACCGGCCCGCGGGCGGCCGTGGCGTGTGGGGCCGCAGTGAGCGTGGTGAGTGTGGAAAGTCCGAGAGCCGTGGTGAGGAGCAGGGCCAGATGTCGCCCGGTTCGTCTGAGGGGTCTGGTGCGCACGAATCCTCCTGTACCTGTGTACCTGTAGGGAAACGCGTCTGCTGGAAGTACTGGAACTGCTGGAATGCGGCGAAGAAGGGTGGCGGATCGCTGCTCAAGTCGGTAGAAATCATCTGTACAACGTTGGAAAGAACGGCAGTTGGCATGACAGCACGTGATCCGGCGCGCTGTCCAGGGCCGCGACGAACGGCCGAGACAGACGGCCGAGACGAACGGCCGAGACGAACGGCCGAGACGAACGGCCGAGACAAGCGCGCCGACGGGCGGGGCGTACCGAGCCGAAGGAGATCCCGTGCGGGTGAGCCTCAAGGATGTCGCGGCGCGCGCCGGCGTCTCGATCAAGACCGTGTCGAATGTGGTGAACAACCGCCAACACGTGACTCCGGCGACGCGCAGCCGCGTCCAGCAGACGATCGACGAACTCGGCTACCGCCCCAACCCGACCGCCCGCCACCTGCGTAAAGGCCGTACGGGCATCATCGCCCTCGCCGTCCCCGAACTCGGGAACCCCTACTTCGCCGAGCTCGCGGGGGCCGTGATCGACGCGGCGGCGGAACACGACATCACGGTGCTCCTGGACCACACCCAGGGCGACCGCGAACAGGAGATCCTGGTCAGCCAGGGCTTCCGCGCCCGCGTGATCGACGGACTCATCCTGAGCCCGCTGGAGTTGGAGGCCGAGGACCTGCGCGGCCGGGACGACGACGTGCCGCTGGTGCTGCTCGGCGAGCGCGAGTACGACCTCCCCTACGACCACATCGCCATCGACAACGTCGCCGCGGCCCGCACCGCGGTGCGCCACCTGCTCGGCCGCGGCCGCACCCAGATCGCCTACCTCGGCGCACGCACCGACTCCGCGAACCGCCCCGCCCACCTGCGCCTCGACGGCTGGCGCGCCGAGTTGACCACAGCGGGGCTGCCGGCGCCAGACGCCCTGGTCGGCGAGACCACCGGCTGGGACCGCGGCGACGGCGCCGACGCGATGGCCCGCATGCTGGACTCGGGCGTCCGCCCGGACGCCGTATTCGCCTACAACGACCTGGTCGCCATCGGCGCGATGCGCGTCCTCCACGAACGGGGCCTAAGAGTCCCGTGGGACGTGGCCGTAGTCGGCTTCGACGACATCGCGGAAGGCCGCTTCGGCGCGGTCACCCTGACCACCATCTCCCCGGACAAACCCGCAATCGCCCGCCTCGCAATCCAGTCCCTGCTCCACCGCCTGGACCACCCCGAAGAACGCTCAGGCCACAAACTGACCCCTGAACACCACCTGACCACACGCGAAAGCACCTTGGGCCGCCGCTGACCCGACGGCGGAACGGCACCTCGTCGCCCGGTGACGGACGTATGTACGCGAAAGTCCGCGTGCCCCCGACTGGGAGTCCGGGGCACGCGGTAATCGACCCTGCGCCCTCAGCGCCCGCCGGCCGCTGCGGTTATTTCACGC
>NZ_JBHVHQ010001141.1:0-2206 GCF_042800135.1 Streptomyces sp. NPDC057654
GGTGACCGTGCTGACGCCCGAGCGGCCGCGCTCCTACACCGTCTCCGGCGTCACGGCCCCCGTCTCCTTCGAGCACGCGCTCTTCTTCAGCGAGCGGGAGGCCGCACGGCTCTCCCCGCGTATCGACGCGCTCGTCACGTACGGCCACGCCGACGCCGTACGCGCCGCCGTCGCACGCGCCGCGGCCGGCGACAAGGCCCAGGTCCTCACCGGCGACGACCGGCGCGACGCCGACCCGCGCGCGAAGGAGGACTCCGAGGCCCTCGTCGGCGTCAGCAGCCTGCTCGGCATGGCGGCAGCCGTCGCCGCCTTCGTCTCCGTCTTCGTCATCGCCTCGACCTTCTCCTACTCCGTCGTCCAGCGCCGCCGCGAACTCGCCCTGCTGCGGCTGGCCGGCGCCACGCCCCGTCAGGTGCGGCGGCTGGTGCTGAGCGAGGCGAAGATCGTCGGCATCGTGGCCTCCGCCGCCGGCTGCGCCCTGAGCGTCCTCGGCGGGCCGCTGCTCGCCGACTGGCTGGCCGGGCACGGGATCGCGCCGGAGTGGTTCTCCGTCTCGCCGTCCTGGCTGTCGGTCCTGCTCGTCCTCGCCGCCTTCGCGCTCGGCGTGCTCCTCGCCTGGCTCGGCGCCGGGGCCTCGGCCTTCCGCGCGGGCCGGGTCCGGCCGCTGGAGGCGCTGCACGACGGCGAGGCCGAGCGGAAGGCCATGACCGTGGGCCGCCGGCTGTCCGGGCTGACGGCCCTGGCCTGCGGCATCGGGCTGCTGGCCGGCGCGCCCCTGCTGCCCCCGCTGTACTGGGCCGGGCTCACCGCCATGGCCGCCCCGGCGCTGATCCTCGCCTTCGCGCTGCTCTCGCCGGTGGTCATCCCCCTCATCGCCCGGCTCGTCACCGCCCCGCTCGCCCGCAGCCGCGGCGCGGGCACCATGCTCGTACGGGCCGCCGCCCTCACCTCGATCCGCCGCACCGCCGCCACGGCCGCGCCCGTCCTGATCACGGTGGGGCTGGCCTGCTCCCTGTGGAGCACCTCGGAGTCCATCCAGACGGCCCGTTCCACGGAAGTCGAACACCAGGTGCGCGCCGCCGACATGGCCGTCGTCCCGCTCCACGCGCCGGGGCTCAGCCGCGCCGCCGTGGACCGGGTCCGCGCGGTACCCGGCGTGGACGCGGCGGCCACCACGCCGACGACGGTCTTCACCGTCCCCGGCCCCGACCCGCTCCTCTACCCGGCCGGCGCCCCGCTGCTGCCCTACCCCGCGCGGGCCGTCGCCCCGTCCGCGCTGACCGCCGTGATGAAGCTCCCGGTCGTCTCCGGCACGCTCACGGACTTCGACGACAGCACGATCGTCGTCGACGAGTCCTGGAACCGCTCCGTCGGCGACAAGGTCACGATCTGGCTCGCCGACGGCCGCGAGGTCCCGCTCCGCGTGGCCGCCGTCCTCAAGACCGGCCTCGGCGACAGCGGCGTCTTCGTGAGCCCCCGCTACGCCGGTACGCGGCTGCCCGACGCCGTCTACGTCAAGCTGCGCCCCGGCGCCGACCCCGCGACGGCGCGCGGCGCGGTGTCGGCGGCGGCGGCCCACGACGGGTTCGCCGAGGCGGTGCCGATCGGGCGGTGGACGGCGCGCGTGGACGCCCGTAAGGCCGAGGAGACGCAGCTCGCGCTGCTCGTCATCGGCGGCATCGCCGTCCTCTACACCGGCGTCGCCATCGCCAACACCCTGGTCATGTCCACCCGCCACCGCGCCCGCGAACTCGCTCTCCTGCGGCTCTCCGGGCTGACCCCGGCCCAGGTGCTGCGGGTCGTCGCGGCCGAGGCGCTGCTGGTGGTCACGGTGGGCGTGGTGCTGGCGGCGGGGGTCGCGGCGCTCAGCCTGGGCGGGCTGTGGATCGCGTTGCAGCAGATCGTGGGCGGCGCGCCCGTGGTGATCCCGGCCGTCCCGGTCGCGGGCATCGCGGCGGCCTGCGCGGTCATCGCGCTCCTGGCGACAGCGGCCCCGGCCTGGTACACGCTGCGGACGCCGGCGGTGCGGGTGACGGCTACGGAAGGGTGAGGGGCGGTGGGAGGACGTACGGGCGCGGGCGCGGGTACGAGGGGGCAGCCTCGGCTCGTACGGACGTACGTAAAGGCCGCTCGTAAAGGCAGCTCGTACGGGCACGGGCCCCGGCTCGGGCGCGGCCCCCGGCTCGTACTGGCGCACGTACGGGTG
>NZ_JBHVHQ010001142.1:0-2202 GCF_042800135.1 Streptomyces sp. NPDC057654
GGCCGCGACCCCGCCGGCCGAGCGCGCCCGGCTGCTGCACGCCGTCGCGGACGGCGTCGAAGCGCGCCTGGAGGACCTCGCCGCCGTCGAGACGGCCGACAACGGCGCACTGCTCCGCTCCCACCGCCGCGGCGTCATGCCCCGCGCCGCCCACAACCTCCGGTTCTTCGCCGACCGCCTGCTCGCCCTCGGCCACGACGACTTCGCGACCCGCGGCCACACCAACCACGTCACCTGGGATCCGGCCGGGCCCGCCGCGCTCATCACGCCGTGGAACGCGCCGCTGATGCTGGCCACCTGGAAGATCGGCCCCGCGCTGGCCGCCGGCGACCCCGTCGTCCTCAAGCCCGCCGAATGGACCCCGCTCACCGCCTCGCTCTTCGCCGACATCACCGCCGAGGCCGGGCTGCCGCCGGGCGTCTTCAACGTCCTCCAGGGGTACGGGGACGAGGCCGGCGCGCCCCTCGTGGCCGACCCGGACGTGCGCCGCATCAGCTTCACCGGCTCCGTGCCCACCGCACGGCGGATCGCCCGCGCGGCGGCCGAGCACCTGGTGCCCACCAGCTTCGAACTCGGCGGCAAGTCCCCGCTGCTCGTCTTCGCCGACGCCGACCTCGACCTCGCCGCCGACCTCGCCGTCGAGCAGTACGACAACGCGGGCCAGGTCTGCCTGGCCGCGACCCGGCTGCTCGTCGAGGAGTCCGTACGCGACGCCTTCCTCGAACGCTTCCTGGACCGGGCCCGCGCCCTCGTCCAGGGCGACCCGCGCGAGGAGCCCACCGGCATCGGCCCCACCATCCACCCCCGCCACCTGGAGCGGGTCGACGGATTCGTACAACGGGCGCTCAAGGCAGGCGCCACCGCGCTCCTCGGCGGCGGACCCAACACCGAACTCTCCGAACGGACCGGCGGCGCGTACTACCGCCCGACGCTCCTGACCGACGTCGCACAGGACTCGGAGATCGTGCAGGAAGAGGTCTTCGGACCCGTGCTCACCCTCCAGACCTTCGCCGACGAGGACGAGGCCGTGGCCCTGGCCGACGACACCCGCTTCGGACTGGCCGCCACCCTCGTCACCGGCGACCGCGAGCGCGCGGACCGCGTCGCCGCCCGGCTCGTCGCCGGCACGGTCTGGACCAACTGCTTCTTCGTCCGCGACCTCGCCGCGCCCTTCGGCGGCTCCCGCGAGTCCGGCATGGGCCGCGAGGGCGGCGACTGGAGCTTCGACTTCTACTGCGACCTGAAGAACACCGTCACCGCGCCGAAGGGGTGGCAGCGCCATGGGTGAGATCGTCGGGGCCGGCCTCCTCGCCCACGTCCCCACCATCGTCCTGCCCGAAGCGGGCCGCCGGGAGCTGAACGGCGGCCGCGAGGTCAGCCTCGTGCCGGGGCTGCGCAAGCTGCGCCGGGACGTCTTCGAGGAACTCGACTACGACACCGTCGTCGTCCTGGACTCGCACTGGGCGACCACCGTCGAGTTCGTCGTCGCCGCGCAGTCCCGCAGGGCCGGGCTGTTCACCTCCGAGGAACTGCCGCGCGGCATGTCCCGCATGCCCTACGACTTCCCCGGCGACCCCGAACTCGCCCGCTCCACCGCCGAGTTCGCGGGGAGTCACGGCACCTGGATCACCCCGATCGACGACCCGTACCTCCCGATCCACTACGCCACCGTCAACCTGTGGACGTATCTGGGCCAAGGGCTGCCCGACAAGCGGTGGATGTCGATCGGCGTGTGCCAGACCGGGGACGCCGAGGACCACCTCCGGCTCGGCCGCGCGCTCGCCGACGGCATCGCCGCGCTGCCCGGCCGCAGGGTGCTGCTGATCGCCTCCGGCGCGCTCTCCCACACCTTCTGGCCGCTGCGCGAACTCCGCGACCACGAGGCGAGCGACCCCGTGCACCTGCGCACCCCCGAGGCGCGCGCCGCCGACGAGGAACGCATCGACTGGCTGCTGCACGGCGACCACGCGCGCGTCCTGCGCACCATGCCGGACTTCGCCGTCCACAAGCCCGAGGCGGGCTTCGGCCACTACCTGATGATGGCCGGCGCCCTGGGCGAGGAGCGGCTGACCGCGCCCGGCCGCGCCTACAGCGCGTACGAGAACTCGATCGGCACGGGCCAGGTCCACCTGTGGTTCGACCGCCCGGCCGCGGGATGGGACGCCTAGCCGGGCCGGACCGGCGGACCGCGCGCCTTTCCGG
>NZ_JBHVHQ010001143.1:0-2199 GCF_042800135.1 Streptomyces sp. NPDC057654
GCCGAATCGCACCGGTGGCGCGGGTACGTGCCGTGCCGCGGCGGGGCCGTCAGGCGACCTCGGAGGGGCGCGGGCCCGCCACCCCGGTCGCGGCCGGAGTCTGCGGCGTCGTCCGGTTGAGGAACACCGTGAGCAGGGCGCCGACGATGTAGCAGGCGCCGAACACCCACATGGTGCCTTCCACGCCGATCGGCGTCAGGCAGAGGCCGACCAGCGCGGGACCTGCCGCCGTGCCGAGGCCCGCGCCGAGGTTCAGCCCGGCCATGGCCGCGCCCGTACGGTGCGGGGCGATCTGCGGCATGAGGGCGGACATCGGGGAGAACCCGGCCAGGCAGGCGCAGAACAGGCTGCCGATGAGCAGGGACAGCCAGAAGCTGTGGGTGGCGGTGGGCACGTAGTAGAAGGCCACCGTGGTGACGGCGCATCCCACGCAGCCCATCCAGCGGAGCACGGGCGTGACCCCGTACTTGTCGCTCCAGTAGCCGGCGAGCAGGTTGAACCCCAGGTTCACCAGATACATCACGGAGTAGATGGTGAGCCAGTCGCCCAGCGCGAACCCGAGGGTCTTGGTGAAGTAGACGGGCAGGAAGACCGGGAAGCCGAACTGCGAGACGCCGTTGATGACCCGGACCAGCCCCGCGACGGCCACCCGAGGTTCCTGCCAGAGCACGGAGACGCCCTTGACCAGGCCGCGCAGCGGGTTCTCCTCCGGGCGTTCGAGCGGGCGGTCCCCGCCGGGCGCGCGGACCCGCATCCCTATGGCCGCGCCGATCGCGATCACCAGCAGGGCCGCCCACAGCGTGGGCAGCGGACCGATGACGGCGATGGACTCCTTGGCGATCAGCGGGCTCAGCGTGGAGAAGCCGGCGATGTACGCGAACCAGAACCAGCCCACGGCCACGCCCAGTTTCTCCGGGTGCGCCGTCCGCACGATCCACATGAGGAACCCGTACGCGAACAGGGGATACCCGAAGCCGCGCAGCCCGTAACAGAGGAGCAGCATCGCGGCGGAGTGCTGCGTCACCCCGAACGTGACGAACAGGACGTGGAACACCACCCACACCCCGACGCCGACCGCCATCAGGCGGCGCGGGCCGAAGACGTCGGAGAGGGCGGCGGCCATCCACGCGGACACCCCGGCGGTCACGCCGTAGAGCGTGAACATCAGGGCTACCTGATGGGAGGGGAAGCCCTGATCGTTGAGGTACGCGGACAGGTAGCCCTGTTCGACGCCGTCTCCGATCATGAAGAACGCCAGAGCCAGATACCCCGCTGCCAGACTTCGCGGAATGCCGATCCTGTCGAGGATGTTGCTGTGTTCGCTTGCGTCCGGCATCGCTCCACCTTCCGTGTTTCTACGAGCGATCAGTAGCGGTGGCTGTCAACAGTCGGGCAGTCAGGCAGCCGTCGTGAGTGGTTTCGGCATCTACTCGACATAGGCGGCGTCGTGGAAGCGGATCTCCGCGGCGAGGACCTTCCCGAAGACCGCGACCAGGTCCGACGCGGTCTCGGGCAGGATCTCCAGCGCGTCGATCTCGGCCTCCAGGAACCGCACCTGCGTGGTGAAGGGCTCGACGGTGTGCAGATGCACCCAGTCCGCGACCTCGGTGCGCGCGGAGGGCGAGCGGACGGCCGCGCCGCACCAGTTCTCGTACAGCGACTCCGCCGCGTACATGCACGTCACGATGGCCGGGTAGCCCAGCGCGTCGGCGGCGTCCAGGACTTCCTCGGTGAGGACCGACGCCTGTTCCTGGGCGCGCGGGCCGACCTCCGGGACGCCGGTGGTCTCCAGCGCCCGGGTGAAGTAGTCGTACTGGTCCGTCACGAGAGCGTGCAGCGTACGCGCGTGTCCGGCGAGCGCCTCCGCGCTGGGGGCCTCGCGCACCGCCGCGCCCGCCAGCCGGGCCGCGGTGTCCACGAACTCCCGCTCGAAGAGCAGATACCGCGCGAAGACGGTGTCGCTGATGGTGTCCTCGGTGACCTCGCGGACGAACCGCATGGCGCGCGCCTGGTCCCATACGGCCGCGTTCCGCTCCTTGAGGGCCGCGCTGAGGGGGCCGGGCGGCGCCGGCTGCTTCTGTGTATGACGCGCTTGCATAAGGGGGTACCTCCGCTGTCGCTGCCGGGCGTCGCCGGTGGGTGAGGGGGGTCCGGCGGCCGGGCCGGAGGCGGCCTGCCGCGTCGGCGCGGTTCCCCGGC
>NZ_JBHVHQ010001144.1:0-2197 GCF_042800135.1 Streptomyces sp. NPDC057654
GGACGTGGACCCCACCGTGCTGGACGCGGAGCTCGCCGTACGCCTGGGCTGGGCGGAGCGGAAGATCGACCTGCCCGCCGGGCGGTACGAGACCCTGCTGCCGCCGACGGCCGTTGCGGACCTGCTGATCTACCAGCAGTGGCGGGCGTCGACCGCGCGGGCCGCGGCCGAGGGCCGTACCGTCTTCGCCCGGCCCGGCGGCGCCACCCGCATCGGCGAGCGGCTGTCCGAGCTGCCGCTCACCCTGCGCAGCGACCCGGCGGAGCCGGGCCTTCAGGCCGCGCCGTTCGTGATCGCGCACGCCTCGGGAGACGACTCGTCGGTCTTCGACAACGGGCTGCCGCTGGCCGGCACCGACTGGATCCGCGACGGGGTGCTGAACCGGCTGCTGACCACGCGCCACAGCGCCGAGCTCACGGGGCAGCCCGTCGCCCCGGCCGTCGACAACCTGATCCTCGACGGCGGCGGCGACCGTTCGCTGGAGGAGATGATCGCGGGGACGGAGCGCGGGCTGCTGCTGACGAGCCTGTGGTACATCCGCGAGGTCGACCCGGCCACGCTGCTGCTGACCGGGCTGACCCGCGACGGCGTCTATCTGGTGGAGCGCGGCGAGGTCGTCGGCGAGGTGAACAACTTCCGCTTCAACGAGTCGCCCGTCGGGCTGCTCTCCCGTGCCGCCGAGGCGGGCCGCACCGAGCGCACGCTGCCGCGCGAGTGGGGCGACTGGTTCACGCGCGCCGCGATGCCCCCGCTGCGGGTGCCGGACTTCAACATGAGTTCCGTCAGCCAGGGGGTGTGAGTCCGGGCATGCGGTACGGGCGGCGGCTCGGCTCGTACGCCCCGAGCCGCGGCCTGACCGTACGAGCCGCCCAATAGACTGGTCCCGACCATCCCACCCGTTCACCGATCATCAGGAACGCCATGACACGCCTCGGCGAATCCGTCGCCCGCGCCAGCGAGCTCCTCGCGCAGGACCTCTCCTCCGACACCACGGTCGAGCGGCTGCTCACCGAGACGGGTTCGCGGCGCTATCTCGACCTGACGGACCTGTCCGCCGCGGAGCAGGCGGAGCTGATCGCCGGGCGGGCCGTGAACGTGCTGCCGTCGGCGGAGAAGCTGGCCGCGGAGATCGAGTCCGTACGGGCCGAGGGCCGCGGCCTGAAGGTCAAGCTCGGCATCGACCCCACCGGGGCCGATGTGCACCTGGGCCACACCGTCCCCATGATCGTGCTGAACCGCTTCCAGCGGATGGGCCATGACGTCACGCTGCTGATCGGCGACATCACGGCCAAGATCGGCGACCCGTCGGGGCGGTCCGCGGAGCGCCCGCCGCTGACCGACGAGGACATCGCCCGGCACCTGTCCACGTACCAGGACCAGGTCCGGCCGTTCTTCGACTTCGACAAGGTCGCCGTGCGGTTCAACAGCGAGTGGCTGGCGGGGATCACCCTGCCGAAGCTCATCGGCATCCTCGCCCAGGTCCCGGCCTCGCAGCTGCTCCAGCGCGACGACTTCCGCAACCGCTTGGCGGACGGCTCCGGACTGACCATGTCGGAGCTGATCTACCCGATCGCCATGGCCATCGACTCCGCCGAGCTCGACTGCGACATCGAGCTGGGCGGCGTCGACCAGCTGCTCAACATGCAGATGGGCCGCAAGGTGATGGAGGTCTACGGCCTGCGGCCGCAGATGATCGCCACCATGCCGCTGATCGAGGGCACCGACGGCACCGGCGCGAAGATGAGCAAGTCCAAGGGGAACGCGGTCGCCCTGACCGCCCCCGCCGACGACGTCTTCGGCAAGATCATGTCGATTCCGGACCGGCTGATGGTCCCGTACCTGCGGGCCTGGACCGAGTGGACCGACGCGGAGATCGACGCCGTGGGCGCGCGCCTGGAGGCGCGGACGCTGCACCCGATGGATCTGAAGAAGGTCCTGGCCGGCGAGGTCGTGGCCGCGCTGTACGGGGTGGAGGCGGCGATGGCCGCGCGCGCCGGGTTCACGGCGCAGTTCTCGAAGAAGAGCTTCGTGGACGTCGGCACGCTGCCCGTCGTGGACCTGGCCGAGCACGGCGAGAAGCCCGCCACAACCGTGCTCGCGGCGGTCCTGGAGTTCCAGCCCAGCGCGTCGGCGGCCCGCCGGGTCGCCAAGCAGAACGGACTGCGGCTGGTCGTGGAGACCGGGGACGGCCAGGAGT
>NZ_JBHVHQ010001145.1:0-2194 GCF_042800135.1 Streptomyces sp. NPDC057654
GACCAGGGGTCCGCGCGGCCGCGTTCCAAGCAGCGGCGGCGCTCAGTCGCGGGCCGTTTCCGTCGCCCTGGAGGAGGCGGCGGCGGGGTGGTCGTATTTGCCGTCGATCTTGGCTACGAGGCCCGTGACCTGGCGGGCGATGTCGGGGGCGGTGAGGCCGATCTCCGACATGACCTCCTTGCGGGAGGCGTGGTCGAGGAAGCGGGGCGGGATGCCGAAGTCGCGGAGAGGGAGGTCGACGCCGGCGTCGCGCAGGGCCTGGGCGACGGCGGAGCCGACGCCGCCGGCGCGGCTGTTGTCCTCGACGGTGACGACGACGCGGTGGCGCTCGGCGAGGGCCGGGAGCGCCTCGTCGACCGGCTTGACCCAGCGCGGGTCGACGACGGTCGTCGAGATGCCCTGCTTGTCGAGGAGGTCCGCGATCTCCAGGCACATCGGGGCGAGCGCGCCGACGGAGACCAGGAGCACGTCCGGCCGCTCGGTGCGGTCGGCGGGCTCGCGCAGGACGTCCATGCCGCCGACGCGGCCGACGGCCGCCACGGCGGGGCCGACCGCGCCCTTGGAGTAGCGCACGACGGTCGGCGCGTCGTCGACCGCGACGGCCTCCCGCAGCTGGGCCCGGACCTGATCGGCGTCGCGCGGCGCGGCGATCCGCAGCGTCGGGACGCACTGGAGGATCGACATGTCCCACATGCCGTTGTGCGACGCGCCGTCGGAGCCGGTGACCCCGGCCCGGTCCAGGACGAAGGTGACGCCACACTGGTGCAGCGCCACGTCCATCAGGATCTGGTCGAAGGCGCGGTTGAGGAAGGTGGCGTACACCGCGAAGACCGGGTGCAGCCCGCCCGTGGCGAGCCCGGCGGCCGAGACGGCGGCGTGCTGCTCGGCGATGCCGACGTCGTAGACGCGGTCCGGGAACTCCTTGGCGAACTTCGTCAGGCCCACCGGCTGGAGCATGGCCGCCGTGATGGCGACGATGTCCTCGCGCTCGCGGCCGAGCTTGACCATCTCCTCGCCGAAGACGGAGGTCCAGTCCATGCCGGAGGCGGCGATGGGCAGCCCCGTGTCGGGGTGGATCTGGCCGACGGCGTGGAAGTGATCCGCCTCGTCCTCCAGGGCGGGGCGGTAGCCACGGCCCTTCTCGGTGAGGCAGTGCACGATGACCGGCCCGCCGAACCGCTTGGCCCGCTGGAGCGCGGACTCCAGGGCCTCCATGTCGTGGCCGTCGATCGGGCCGACGTACTTCAGGCCGAGGTCCTCGAACATGCCCTGCGGGGCGATGAAGTCCTTGAGGCCCTTCTTCGCGCCGTGCAGGGTCTCGTACAGCGGCCGTCCGACGACGGGCGTGCGCTCCAGGAGGTCCTTGCCGCGGGCGAGGAACCGTTCGTAACCGTCGGTCGTACGGAGCGTGGCGAGGTGGTTGGCCAGGCCGCCGATCGTCGGCGCGTACGAGCGCTCGTTGTCGTTGACGACGATGACCAGCGGCCGGTCCTGGGCGTCGGCGATGTTGTTGAGCGCCTCCCAGGCCATGCCGCCGGTGAGCGCCCCGTCGCCGATCACCGCGACGACGTGGTCGTCCCGGCCCTGCACCTGATTGGCCTTGGCGAGGCCGTCGGCCCAGCCCAGGACCGTGGAGGCGTGGCTGTTCTCGATGACGTCGTGCTCGGACTCGGCGCGCGAAGGGTAGCCCGACAGCCCGCCCTTGGTACGCAGCTTGGCAAAGTCCTGCCGGCCGGTGAGCAGCTTGTGCACATAGCTCTGGTGGCCGGTGTCGAAGAGCACCCGGTCCCTCGGGGACTCGAAGACCCGGTGCAGGGCGATGGTCAGCTCCACCACGCCGAGGTTGGGGCCGAGGTGACCGCCGGTCTTGGAGACGGCGTCGACGAGGAAGGACCGGATCTCCGCGGCCAGCCGCTCCAGCTGCTCCGGGCTCAGCCCGTCCAGATCACGGGGTCCGTTGACGCGGGTCAACAGCTCCCGCCCGTCGACCGCCACCGCCTCTGGACGGCGCGCTTCGCGCGGCACCTTTGGCACTGTGCCTCCTTGCTTTGAGCTGTCGAGCCTTGCCGGTTTGCCGAGTCTAATGTTCCGCCTGCGACGGCGATGGTCGGGCTATGCGATGTACGTCACCCATTCAGGTGACAAATCAGGGGTAGTGCCCGGCCGTGTACGCGAGAAACGGCCTGTTCCTGGC
>NZ_JBHVHQ010001146.1:0-2188 GCF_042800135.1 Streptomyces sp. NPDC057654
GGTGAGCACGGTGCGGCGGGGAGTGGGTCTGCTGGTCATGGCGGGTGTCCCCCAGTCGTCTGCGGAGATCGTCTGCGGATGGGCGGGAGCTGCATGAACGCGGCACAACTATCGCCCGTTTCGGACGTCCTGGACCAGTGATTCCCCGTGTGGCGCGCCATGAATATTGGTAAATACCACTGCCGGTGCCATCCGATCCGCCGAGCAGCGGGCCGCGGGCGGATCATCGGCGGCCCGCGGGCGGATCACCCGCGGACCATAGGGTGACCAGGTGAAAGATCCCATCGACGCCGACACCGACACCGGCGCCCCCGCCCCGCTCGACGCCCTCGCCCGGCGGCTCGGGGCGCTGCCGCCGTCCCTCGGCCCGGTGCGGCTGGTCGCCGTGGACGGGCACGCGGGCTCCGGCAAGACCACGTTCGCGGGGCGGCTGGCCGAGGCGCTCGGCGGCGCGCCGGTGCTGCATCTGGACGACCTCGCGACGCACGAGGAGCTGTTCGGCTGGACCGGCCGGCTGAGCGAGCAGGTGCTCGGGCCGCTGGGGCGCGGCGAGGCCGCGCGGTACGGCGCGTACGACTGGGTGCGGCGGCGGTTCGCCGAGGTGAAGGAGGCCGCCCCCGAGCCGGTCGTGCTCGTGGAGGGCGTGGGGGCCGGGCGGCGGGCGCTGCGGCCGTATCTGTCGTGCCTGCTGTGGATGGAGCTGCCGCAAGGCGATTCCTGGGCGCGGGGCCGGCGCCGCGACGGCCCCGGGCTCGCCGGATTCTGGGACGGCTGGATGCGCGCGGAACGGGCGCATTTCGCCGCGGACCCCTCCCGTCCGCATGCCGAACTCCTGGTGTTCTCGCGGGATCAGGGGTATGAGGTACTGCCGGGGCCCGCCGGACCTCGCTGAACTGCCCTTGCCCTCACGCTCCGTGACCGGGTGCGGCCGGTCCGCTTCCCACCGCCGAGCGATCCTTGCCGAGTGCTTCAACTCCGCTTGACCTGGGGGCCGTACAGGACTTACGTTTCCAATGTGCGGCCCGCGAGGGCCGCCGGCAGACGCGAAGCCCCCGGTTGTTCCCCCGTGATCGGGGGCTTCGTTCTGTCCTCGCGCGGCCATTTGCGGCCTTTGCGCATATCAGCCCTTACCCTCGGTCACCACCGCCGGTATTCCCCTTCGCACCGCGAACAGCCGTGCGGCACCCTTCGGTCGACGGCAACTCCGCAGGTACGATGCCAAACGGCGCACTCGGCGGGTCGCCGCACGAGGGCGCCGACGCAATGGTCAACTCCCGTCCACGGCACAACGGTCAGAAAGCGCGGCCAGGCACTCGCCCGGCGGCACGCCACGGGGGCACGGTTTGTGGGGGACGTGATGGAATTCGGCACGCAGGGCTCACACGCCCCGGCCGAACTCGCCTGGCTGCGCGCCGTCGACGCCTACACCATGGGCGCGTACGCGCAGGCCGAGGAGGAGTTCCGGGTCGCGGTCCGCATCGATCCGGCGATGGCCGACGCCTGGCTCGGCCTGCACGCGCTGCGCGCCGACACCACCACCGCGCTGCTGCGCATGCACCGCCACCGCGACCGCTTCGGCGAGCAGCGCGCCCGCCACCGACGCTCCCTCAATTCCTGGTACTGGCTCGGCTGGTGGGTGCAGCCGGTGCTGGAGAGCGGCCGCGACCTGCTCCTCGCGCACGCCTCGCACTGGCTGGACGGCCGCCACGTCCCCGAGCTGGACCGGGCGCTGGCCGGCTGCCCGCCCGTCGAGGCCGACGCCCAGGTGCGGTTCCTGCACGCGTGCCGCGCCTATCTGGTCAAGGACTGGGACCAGCTCGTACGCCATACCGAACCGCTCCTCGACGACCCGGTGCTGGGCATAGAGGCCGGGCTGTTCGGCGGCATGGCACGGGTCCGGCTGGAGATGTACGGGCAGGCCGAGCCGCTGCTCGCCGCCGCCCTGATGCGCTGCCGCAGCGAGCAGCCGCAGCGCAAGGAGCTGCGCTACTGGCTGGCCCGCGCGCACGAGGGCACCGGCCGCAGCGCCGCGGCCCTCCCCCTCTACCGCGCCGTGCACCGCGTCGACACGGCGTTCATGGACACCGCCGCCCGGCTCGCCGCCATCGCCGACGGGGACGGCCTCGACGGGTCCGTCGAGTCGGACCTCGCGGCCATATCGCTGGCGGGGCTCGGCCAGGCCGCCGAC
>NZ_JBHVHQ010001147.1:0-2187 GCF_042800135.1 Streptomyces sp. NPDC057654
GTTCGGCACGGCCGTGCTCGACCCCGCCCGCCGGGCCGGGGCCCTGCCGCTGGCCCTGCACCCCGCGATGACGTTCACCGGCACGCCGGTCGACGTGCAGCGCCTCGCGGGCTGCTCCTTCGGCGTCACCGCCCCCGAGGAACTGCGGCTCGCCGCGCAGGCCCTGGTCATCGAGATGGGCGGCGAGCCCGAGTGGGTCGAGGAGGCCGCCCGCCCGCTCTACCACGCGGCCCTCGCCATCGGCGCGAACCACCTCGTCACCCTGGTCGCCCAGTCCATGGAGCTGCTGCGCGCCGCCGGGGTCGAGGCCCCCGACCGCATGCTCGGCCCGCTCCTCGGCGCGGCCCTCGACAACGCGCTGCGCAGCGGCGACGACGCGCTGACCGGCCCGGTGGCCCGCGGCGACGCCGGCACCGTCGCCGCCCACGTCGCCGAACTGCGCGCGCACGCGCCCCAGTCCCTCGCCGGCTACCTGGCGATGGCCCGTACGACGGCGGACCGCGCCCTCGCCCACGGGCTGCTCAAACCGGAGCTGGCGGAAGACCTGCTCGGCGTCCTCGCGGACGGCGACGGCGGGACCCGCCGGGACGGGGAGGCGGACCAGTGAGCGGGCGGCCCGGAGCCGAGGCCCTCGCTCGTACCGCGCCCGAGGCTGCCGCTCGTACCGCACCCGAGGCTCCCGCTCGTACCGCGCCACCCGACGCCCCCGCTCGCACGGCGCCCGACGCCCCCCTCCGTACGGCAGCCGAGCTGCGCGCCCTCTCCCGGGCGCCGAGCGGACTGCGGGCCGTCGTCATGACCATGGGCGCGCTCCACGAAGGGCACGCGACGCTGATCCGCGCCGCCCGCGACCGCGTCGGACCGCACGGACAGGTCGTCGCCACCGTCTTCGTCAACCCGCTCCAGTTCGGCGCGGGCGAGGACCTCGACCGCTACCCGCGCACCCTCGAAGCGGACCTGAGGACCGCCCAGGAGGCGGGCGCGGACGCCGTGTTCGCCCCCTCCGCCGACGAGGTCTACCCCGGCGGCGAACCCCAGGTCCGCATCTCCGCGGGCCCCATGGGCGAGCGCCTCGAAGGCGCCCACCGGCCCGGCCACTTCGACGGCATGCTCACCGTCGTCGCCAAGCTCCTCCACCTCACCGCGCCGGACCTCGCCCTCTACGGGCAGAAGGACGCCCAGCAGCTGGCGCTGATCCGCCGCATGGCCCGGGACCTCAACTTCCCCGTCGAGATCGTCGGCGTGGAGACCGTACGGGAAGCCGACGGCCTCGCCCTCTCCAGCCGCAACCGCTATCTCTCCGCCGCCGATCGCGCCGCCGCGCTCGGGCTGTCCAAGGCCCTGTTCGCGGCCCGCGAGGCGGCGCCGCTCGGCCCGGACGCCGCGCGGAAGGCCGCCCGCGAAGTCCTCGACGGCGCACACAGCCTCGACGGCGCACACAGCGCGGACAGCGCTGAGCACGCGCAATCGCCGCTCCTCCTCGATTACCTCGCCCTCGTCGACCCCGCCGACTTCACCGAGGTCCCCGACGACCACAGAGGCGACGCCGTGCTCGCCGTCGCCGCGAAGGTCGGGACCACGCGCCTGATCGACAACATCCCCCTGGAGTTCGGAGCGGAACGATGACCGGCATACGCCTCCACGCCCCCGCGCCCGGCTGGGCGCTCGAAGCCGATGTCGTCGTCGTCGGCTCCGGCGTCGCGGGACTCACCGCCGCACTGCGCTGCGCCGCCGCCGGGGCCAAGGTCACCGTCGTCACCAAGGCACGCCTCGACGACGGCTCCACGCGCTGGGCGCAGGGCGGCATAGCGGCCGCGCTCGGTGACGGCGACACCCCCGGCCAGCACCTCGACGACACCCTCGTCGCGGGCGCGGGGCTGTGCGACGAGGCGGCCGTACGCTCCCTGGTCACCGAGGGCCCCGCCGCGGTGCGGCGGCTCATCGCGACCGGCGCGCGCTTCGACACGTCGGACGAGACCGGCGAGATCCTGCTGACCCGCGAGGGCGGCCACCATCGCCGTCGCATCGCCCACGCGGGCGGCGACGCGACCGGCGCCGAGATCTCCCGCGCGCTCGTCGGGGCCGTACGGGAAGCGGGCATCGAGACCGTCGAGAACGCCCTCGTCCTCGACCTGCTCAAGGACGCCGACGGGCGCGCCGCGGGCGTCACCCTGCATGTCATGGGGG
>NZ_JBHVHQ010001148.1:0-2186 GCF_042800135.1 Streptomyces sp. NPDC057654
GCCCGAAGGGCTCAAAGGGCCCGAGACGAAACTCGCACTCGTCCGACCGACCGCCACCCTGCGCGTACCTCATGCACCTCACACAGACGGCGCACCGCGGCAACCTGCCCCTATCAGCAGCTACGACACCCCGAGTTCAAACTCAGTAGCATGCGGACATGCGCGAGTTCTGCACAGTTGATCGGCGACGGCTCTCGTTTCTGGACTTCGGCGGGCCGGGCGTCCCGCTGTTGGCATTTCACGGGCACTACAACGAGGCATCGACGTTCGCCCCGCTGGCCGAGGCGCTGGCCCCGCAATGGCGGGTGATGGCTCTGGACCAGCGAGGTCATGGCGATTCCGACCGCGCCCAGAGCTATCGACGGGCCGACTACGTCGCCGACATCGCGGCATTCCACCGCCACCTGGGACTCGGACCGGTGGTGATTCTCGGTCACTCCCTGGGCGGTGTGAACGCCTATCAATACGCCGCCCGGCACGCGGATCAGGTCACCGCCCTGATCGTCGAGGACGTCGGCGCCGTAGTGAACGCCGACTGGTCCTTGGCGACGCAGCTGCCGCGAAATGCGGCTTCCCGCCAGGAATTGGTATCGAGACTCGGTGCGACGGCGCCCTATCTGGAATGCTCCTTGCGCCAGTTCGAGGGCGGCTGGGGGTACTCATTCGACATCGACCACACCGTGCTGTCCCACAAAGCCCTGACCGGAGATCACTGGAGTGACTGGGAATCGGTGGACTGCCCGACCCTGCTGATCAGAGGAACGGACAGCGAAGTACTGGCGCACGACCACGCCCGGGAAATGATCGCCCGCCGGGCCGCCGGCCAGGCTCGGCTGGCCGAACTTCCCGCCGGACACGTCGTGCATTGCGACGCCCCAGAGCGGTTCGCCGCTGCTGTGCGTTCATTTCTGACCCAATTGCCCACGGATTAACACACCCTGACGGGGTGGCATTAGGGACACCGCCATTCCGGGGGCTTCTCGGATGTCCGGGCGAGCGGCGTCTCCGTAGCGTCCGTGACATGAGAGATGAGACGTACAAGACCCCTGATGCCCTTCGGAACAACCACACCTGGCGGAGGAAGCGAGGCATCGCCGCCACTGGGGCCCTGCTGCTGGCCGCGATCGCCGCCACGCCGGCAGTAGCGGTGCCGGCAGTAGCGGCACCGACGCTAGCGGCCCCAGCGGCCACCGGGTCCGGACCCGCCGCGCCGGCCCGCCCAGGGCAGAAGGCCGATGCATCCCGCGGAGCGCTGATCTCCGTAACGCACGTCGCCACCCGCGATGCCGCGGAGGTCAAGCGGTTCCTCGTCGAGCACGGGACGGCCGCCGACTCGGTACGGCACGGCGTACGGGCGTACCAACTGACGTACCGGACCGTCGACTCCCACGGCAAGCCCACCACGGCCACCGGCCTGCTCACCCTCCCCACCGACGGCAACGACCGCCTTGACCACCGCCTCGGCCGCCGCCTCGACCTGGTCTCCGACACTCACGGCACGATGGTCAACCGCTCCTACGCGCCCTCCGTGGAGGAGGACTTCGGCCGCATCCCCTCCTACCTGAACGCGAGCGCCGGACGGGCCGTCGCCGCGCCCGACTACCTGGGCCTCGGCAAGGGGCCCGGCCGCCACCCGTACATGGACACCCGCTCCGCGGTGACGGCCTCGGTCGACATGCTGCGGGCGGTCCGCACAGCGGCGGACCGCCTCGGCCGGCCGCTTACCGGTGACGTCTACGCGACCGGCTTCTCCCAGGGCGGCCAGGTCGCGATGGCGCTCGGGCGGGCCCTGCACGAGGGAGCCGACCGGCACTTCCGGCTGAAGGCGCTGGCGCCGATCAGCGGCCCGTACGACCTGGAGGGACACGAGATCCCGGCGCTGTTCGACGGCCGGGTCAACGACACCAGCGGCGTCCTCTACTCCTCGTACTGGCTCGTTGCCCAAAACCGCCTGTACCGGCTGTACAAGGACCCGGCCGACGCGTTCCGCGCGCCGTACGCGAGCCGCGTCGAGGAACTGTACGACGGCGAACACAGCGAGGAGCAGATCCTCAAGGCGCTGCCCGCCACAGTGGAGAAGATGCTGACCCCCGCCTTCCGTGCGAAGATGCAGCACCCCACCGGGGGCCTGCTGGCGGCGATGCGCGCCGCCGACCGCACCTGCGACTGGAAACCGTCCGCGCCGG
>NZ_JBHVHQ010001149.1:0-2182 GCF_042800135.1 Streptomyces sp. NPDC057654
GCCGTGCCCTTCGCGTTCTTCGCCGTCTTCTTCGCCTATCCCGTCGCGGCCATCGTCGCCCGCGGGCTCAAGGACGGCGGGCGGTGGCAGTTCGGCCGGATCACGGAGGTGCTCGGCGACCCGGAGATCGGGCACGTCCTGTGGTTCACCACCTGGCAGGCCGCCGCGTCCACGGCGCTGACCCTCGCCCTCGCGCTCCCCGGCGCGTACGTCTTCGCCCGCTTCGACTTCCCCGGCAAGCAGCTGCTGCGCGCCGTGGTCACCGTCCCCTTCGTCCTGCCGACCGTCGTCGCGGGCTCGGCGTTCCTGGCGCTGCTGGGCCGCGGCGGGCTCCTCGACGAGCTGTGGGGGATCCGCCTCGACACCACGGTCTGGGCGATCCTCCTCGCGCACGTCTTCTTCAACTACGCGGTCGTCGTACGGACCGTCGGCGGTCTGTGGGCGCAGCTCGACCCGCGGCAGGAGGAGGCGGCGCGGGTGCTGGGCGCCGGTCGCTTCGCGGCCTGGCGCAGGGTGACGCTCCCCGCGCTCGCGCCCGCCGTGGCGGCCGCGGCCCTCATGGTCTTCCTCTTCACCTTCACCTCCTTCGGCGTCATCCAGATCCTCGGCGGCCCGCGCTACGCGACGCTGGAGGTGGAGATCTACCAGCAGACCGCGCAGCTCCTGAACCTGCCGACGGCCGCCGTGCTCTCGATCGTCCAGCTGCTGGCGGTGTGCGTGCTGCTCGCCGTGCACGCCTGGACCGTACGGCGCCGGGAGTCGGCGCTGCGGCTGGTCGACGCGGCGCAGACGTCGCGCCGGCCGCGCGGCGCGGGGCAGTGGGCGCTGCTGTCGGGGGTGCTGGCCTGCGTCGCGCTGCTGATCCTGCTGCCGCTGGCCGTGCTGGTGCAGCGCTCCTTCGACGGGCCCGACGGCTACGGCCCGGCCTTCTACCGCGCCCTCGAATCGGCCGCGGACAACGGCGGCACCTTCGTCGTCGCGCCGCTGGAGGCGATCGGCAACTCGCTCTCCTACGGGCTCGCCGCCACCGCCATAGCCGTGGTCATCGGCGGGCTGGCAGCGGCCGCCCTGACGCTCCGAGGAAGCGGGAAGGGGAGCGCGGGGCGGCTCGTACGGGGCTTCGACGCGCTCCTCATGCTGCCGCTCGGCACCTCCGCCGTGACTGTCGGCTTCGGCTTCCTCATCACCCTCGACAAGCCGCCGCTGGATCTGCGGGACTCCTGGATCCTGGTGCCGCTGGCCCAGGCGCTGGTCGGCGTCCCCTTCGTCGTACGGACCATGCTGCCGGTGCTGCGCGCGGTCGACGTCCGGCTGCGGGAGGCCGCCGCGGTGCTCGGCGCGTCCCCGCTGCGGGCCTGGCGGGAAGTGGATCTGCCGCTGGTGGGGCGGGCGCTGGCGGTCGCGGCGGGGTTCGCGTTCGCCGTCTCGCTCGGCGAGTTCGGGGCAACCGTCTTCATCGCCCGGCCGGACAGCCCGACGCTGCCCGTCGCGGTCGCCCGGCTGCTGAGCCGGCCCGGTGAGATGAACTACGGGCAGGCGATGGCCCTCAGCACCATCTTGATGCTGGTGTGCGCGGTGGCGCTGCTGGTACTTGAGCGCATGCGCACCGATCGTTCGGGAGAGTTCTAGATGGCCCTGCTGCGACTGGACGGCGTGAGCGTCCGCTTCGGCGCGAGGACCGCGCTGGACGCGGTGGACCTGGAGGTCGCCGAGCACGAGACGGTGTGCGTGCTCGGGCCGAGCGGCAGCGGCAAGTCCACGCTGCTGCGGGTCGTCGCGGGGCTCCAGCGGGCCGACGGCGGGCGGGTGACGCTGGAGGGCCGGGACCAGAGCGGCATTCCGACGCACCGCCGCGGCGTGGGCCTGATGTTCCAGGACCACCAGCTCTTCCCGCAGCGCGATGTGGCCGGGAACGTCGCCTTCGGGCTGCGGATGCGCGGGGCCGGCCGCGCCGAGCAGGCCCGTACCGTCGCCGAACTCCTCGACCTCGTCGGCCTGCCGGGCGCGCAGGGGCGCGCGGTCGGCGCGCTGTCCGGCGGCGAGCAGCAGCGCGTCGCGCTCGCCCGCGCCCTCGCGCCCCGCCCCCGGCTGCTGATGCTCGACGAGCCCTTCGGCCAGCTCGACCGGGGCCTGCGCGAGCGCCTGGTGATGGAACTCCGCACCCTCTTCAGCACCTTGGGCA
>NZ_JBHVHQ010001150.1:0-2178 GCF_042800135.1 Streptomyces sp. NPDC057654
GGATCTGGAGCAGGAGAGCGAGCGGTCCGACGCCGAGGCGGAGGCCGGCCGGGACGCCGAGTCCGACTCCGGTGACGACGACTCCGACGACGACGCCGAGCAGGGCGGTTCGGGTTCGGCGAGCAGCCGTCGCCGCCGCCGTCGCCGGCGTCGCAGCGGTGACGGCCAGGACGCCGAGGCGAACGGCGGCGACGACCCGGAGCGTACGGTCGTCAAGGTCCGCGAGCCCCGCAAGAAGGATGCCGAGCGCGAGCCCGGCACCGGCTTCGACGAGGTCCAGTCCATCAAGGGCTCGACCCGTATGGAGGCCAAGAAGCAGCGCCGCCGAGAAGGGCGCGAGCAGGGCCGGCGCCGGGTGCCGATCATCACGGAGGCCGAGTTCCTGGCCCGCCGCGAGGCCGTCGAGCGCGTGATGGTGGTGCGCCAGAGCGGTGAGCGCACCCAGATCGGCGTGCTGGAGGACAACGTCCTCGTCGAGCACTTCGTCAACAAGGAGCAGGCCACCAGCTACGTCGGCAACGTCTACCTGGGCAAGGTCCAGAACGTGCTGCCGTCCATGGAGGCCGCCTTCGTCGACATCGGCAAGGGCCGCAACGCTGTCCTGTACGCCGGTGAGGTCAACTTCGAGGCGCTCGGGATGGCCAACGGCCCCCGGCGCATCGAGACCGCCCTGAAGTCCGGCCAGTCCGTGCTGGTGCAGGTCACCAAGGACCCGATCGGCCACAAGGGCGCCCGGCTCACCAGTCAGGTCTCGCTGCCGGGCCGCTACCTCGTGTACGTGCCCGAGGGCTCGATGACCGGCATCAGCCGCAAGCTCCCGGACACCGAGCGGTCGCGGCTCAAGCAGATCCTCAAGAAGATCGTCCCCGAGGACGCGGGCGTCATCGTGCGCACCGCCGCCGAGGGCGCGAGCGAGGACGAGCTGCGCCGGGACGTGGAGCGCCTCCAGGCGCAGTGGGAGGAGATCCAGAAGAAGGCGAAGGGCGGCAACGGCTCCAACGCGCCGTCCCTGCTCTACGGCGAGCCGGACATGACCGTCCGCGTCGTCCGCGACATCTTCAACGAGGACTTCTCCAAGGTCATCGTGAGCGGCGCCGACGCCTGGGAGACGATCCACGGATACGTCGCGCACGTCGCCCCCGACCTCACCGACCGGTTGCAGAAGTGGACGTCGGACGTCGACGTCTTCGCCACGTACCGGATCGACGAGCAGCTGATGAAGGCGCTGGACCGCAAGGTCTGGCTGCCGAGCGGCGGCTCGCTCGTCATCGACCGGACCGAGGCGATGATCGTCGTCGACGTCAACACCGGGAAGTTCACCGGCCAGGGTGGCAACCTGGAGGAGACGGTCACCAGGAACAACCTGGAGGCGGCCGAGGAGATCGTGCGCCAGCTGCGGCTGCGCGACCTCGGCGGCATCATCGTGATCGACTTCATCGACATGGTGCTGGAGTCCAACCGCGACCTCGTGCTGCGGCGGCTGCTGGAGTGCCTGGGCCGGGACCGCACCAAGCACCAGGTGGCCGAGGTCACCTCGCTGGGCCTGGTCCAGATGACCCGCAAGCGGGTCGGGCAGGGCCTGCTGGAGTCGTTCTCCGAGCCGTGCGTGCACTGCAACGGGCGCGGCGTGATCGTCCACATGGACCAGCCGACCGCCGCCGGCGGCGGCGGGGGCGGCAAGCGCGGCAAGAAGAAGGGCAAGTCCGCGGGCGGCGGCCAGCAGCACGACCACCACGAGCACGACCACGAGCAGCCGCTCGCGGACGAGCCGGCGGCCGTTGCCGCGGCTGAGGAAGAGCCCCAGCCCGAGCTGGAGCCCGTGGCCGTGACCGAGGCCGAGCTGCGGCCCTCGGTCGAGGCGGACGACGAGTGGTTCGGCAGCCCCGCCGAGGCGCAGGCGGCCGCCGAGTCGCGTGGACGCGGCGGCCGGGGGCGTCGCCGGGCGACCCGCAAGGTGTCCGCTCCGGCGGGCCCGCCGAAGGCCGAGGCCGAGGCCGAAGCCGGGATCGCGACCGAAGGCGACACCGAGGTCGCCGCCGCGGCCACGGTGGTCGTGCCGGCCGAGCCGGAGCCGGTCGCCGAGCCGGTGGCCGAGCCCGCGCCGGTCGTTGAGGCCGAGCCTGTCGCCGAGCCGAAGCCGGTACGTACGCGTCGCCGGGCGACCCGTAAGGCGACCGC
>NZ_JBHVHQ010001151.1:0-2176 GCF_042800135.1 Streptomyces sp. NPDC057654
GTCGCGGCGTCCGGCACGGGGGCGCTCCGCTCGGCGGCGGGGGGCCCGGTGGGGTCCCCCGCGTCGTCGGAGGCGCTTCCCTCCAGGTCCGTCAGGTCCTTCTGGTCCTTGGCGTATCGGCGCTCCATCCCCGCCCGGCCGGACAGCAGCCGGATGGCGGTGGAGAAGCGTTCCGTCGGACGGGCTTCATTGAGCTCGTCCTGCCTACGGAGCCACATCGGCACCAAGTAGGCGGCCCAGGCCCCGACGATGACTGCGTAGATGAGGCCGCTGCTGCTCACGCTTCACACCGTAGAGGGGCATGCGCAAGCACATCCGCCAATTGGCGCGGTGTGTCGCACGATCCGGCCGATATCTCGAACTTTTTTTGTGATTGTTTGGTTCGGCACTTCGCGAATGCGGTCATTTTGCAACGAAATTCGAACACTTATTTTATTTCTGTGAGGCGTTGGGCCGGATCCGGTGCCACCGGGTCAGCAGCCCCTCCGGGACCTCCTCGGCCGTCAGCACATAGACCAGATGGTCCCGCCAGCCGCCGTCGATATGGAGGTACCGCGGCCGCAGCCCCTCCTCCCGGAAGCCGAGCTTCTCCACGACGCGGCGGCTGGGCCCGTTCTCCGGCCGGATGCACACCTCGATGCGGTGCAGCCCGACCGTCCGGAAGCAGTGGTCGACCGCGAGGGCGACGGCCGTCGGCATGACGCCGCGGCCGGCCACGGCCTCGTCCACCCAGTAGCCGACGTGACCGGAACACATCGACCCCCAGGTGATCCCCGCCACAGTCAACTGCCCGGCCAGCCGCCCCTGGTACTCGATGACGAACGGCAGCATGCGCCCCGCGTGCGCCTCGGCGCGCAGATGGCGCACCATCTGCCGGTACGTCGGCCGCTGGATCATCGGCCCGCCGGGCGGTGGCGGCGGAATGGTCGCCTCCCAGGGGCGCAGCCACTCGCGGTTGCGCCGGTTGACCTCCCGCCACGCCCGCTGGTCCCGCAGCCTTATGGGCCGCAGTGACGTATCGCCGTCCGTCAGCTCGGCCGGCCAGGGGGCGTTCAGTTGGTGCTCCCCGACGGTCTGGGATGGTCCCCGCCCCGGATCTGGTCGACGGCGTGCGTCAGCAGCCGCCCCAGCACGGCCAGGCCGTCCCGGACCCCGCCCGTCGAGCCCGGGAGGTTGACGACGAGCGTCGTCCCGGCGACGCCGGCCAGCCCCCGCGAAAGGGCCGCCGTGGGGACCTTCGCGAGCCCCTCCGCCCGGATGGCCTCGGGGATGCCGGGGATCTCGTAGTCCAGGACGCGGCGGGTCATGTCGGGCGTGCGGTCCATGGGCGAGATGCCCGTGCCGCCGGTGGTCACCACCACGTCGTACGAGGCCGCCACCGCCTCCCGCAGCGCCTCCTCGACGGGGTCCCCGTCGGGCACCACCCGCACCTCCCCGACCTCGAAGCCGAGCGCGGCCAGCCCCTCGGCGAGGAGCGGGCCGCCCCGGTCCGGGTAGACGCCGGCGGCCGCCCGGTTCGAGGCGGTGACGACCATCGCGCGGTACGCCGCCGGGGCCGCGCTCACGCCGCGCCGCCTTCCCGGCCCTCGCGGGTCCACGTCCCGGACTTGCCGCCGCTCTTCTCCTCGACCCGTACGTCCGTGATGACCGCTCCCTTGTCGACCGCCTTCACCATGTCGATCACGGTCAGCGCGGCGACGGTGACGGCGGTCAGCGCCTCCATCTCGACGCCCGTGCGGTCGGTGGTCTTGACGGTGGCGGCGATCTCGACGGCGTCGTCGGCGACCGTCAGGTCGACCCGCACCCCCGAGACCGCCAGCGGATGGCAGAGGGGGATCAGTTCGGGGGTCCGCTTGGCGCCCATGATGCCCGCGATACGGGCCGTGGCGAGGGCGTCGCCCTTGGGGACCCCTTCGCCGCGCAGCAGCTCCACGACGCGTGGCGCGACCAGCACGCGGCCGGTGGCGCGGGCCGTGCGGGCCGTGACGTCCTTCGCGGAGACGTCGACCATACGGGCCGCGCCCGCCGCGTCGAGGTGGGTGAGGCGGGGCGGGGTGCCGGGGGCGCCGCCGCCCTCGGGGGTGGCCATCGGGTCCTGCGCGCTGCTCATCGTTCTCCCGGTCCGGTCCTTTTGGGCAGATACCGTACCGGCCGGAGCCGTCGGTCAGTCGAGGAG
>NZ_JBHVHQ010001152.1:0-2169 GCF_042800135.1 Streptomyces sp. NPDC057654
GCGGTGGGACAGCGAATGGGTGGGTTCACCTCACCGGACCCCAAGGGGGACGGCCGGGCGCGGCCCGGCCGCCTCGCGTCACCGGCAGCCGCAGTTGGCCACCGCCGACGCGAGGCGGTCCAGGGAGTGCTGGGCGGCGTCCCCGGAGGCCGCGCCGCGGGTCATGAAGGCGAAGGCCATGAGCCGCCCGTCGGCGTCCACGGCCATGCCGGCCAGGGTGTTCACGCCGGTCAGGGTGCCGGTCTTGGCCCGTACGACGCCCCGGCCGGGCGAGTCCTGGTCGTAGCGGCCGCGCAGGGTGCCGCTGAACCCGGCGATGGGCAGGCCCGTCAGGACGGGGCGCAGCTCCGGGCGGCGCGGGTCGGCGGCGCGTACGAGCACCTGGGCGAGGAGCGCCGGGGAGACCTTGTCGTCGCGGTCGAGGCCGCTGCCGTCGGCGATGTGGACGCCGTCCAGCGGCAGCCCGAGCGTCTTCAGCTGCTCGATGACGGCCTCGGAGGCGCCCGTGAAGCTCGCGGGGCGGCCCTTGGCGAGGGCGGTCTGCCGGGCGAGCGCCTCGGCGATGTCGTTGTCGCTGTTGGTCAGGGCCCGCTCGACGAGGGCGGACAGCGGCATGGACTGAACGGCGGCCACCCGTTCGGCCTTCGCGTCGGCCTTGGCGGCGGACGGGTCGCCGTCCACGGCGACGCCGCGGTCGCGGAGCATCGAGGCAAAGGTGTCGGCGGCGGCGCGGGCGGGGTCGGCGTGGCGGTCGGCGGGGCCGTGGTCGGAGTCGTTCCGCCGGCCCTCGTCGGCCATCAGGGGGGTGACGAGGGCGACGTTCTCGTTGAGCCCTATGGGGTGCCGTCCGGGGCCGGAGTAGCGCGAGGTGTCGTAGCCGAGGCGGACCTTGCGGACGCCTGCGGCCTTGAGCGCACGGGCCGTGTCGTCGGCCAGTTTTCGCAGGCTGGCGGGGGTGTGGCTGCCCAGCCCGGCCGGCACGGCGTGCGCGGTCAGGGTCGGGTCGCCGCCGCCGACCAGCACGATGCCGTCCTTGCCGCGCACCACGGTGGTGGGGATGCGGTGGTCGGGGCCGAGCGCGGAGAGGGCGGCGACGGCGATGGCGGGCTTGACGGTGGAGGCGGGGGTGGACACCTGGCCCTGGCCGGAACCGAACAGCTGCTTCCCGGTGGCCACGTCCACGACGGTGCCCGACGGCTTGGAGCCGAGCGCGTCGTCCTTCAGCAGCGGTTCGAGGGTGTCGGCGAGGCCGCCGCCGGTGGGCGGCGGCACGGCGTCCGGGCCGCCCGCCTCGCCCAGCGCGGCCAGGACGGGGGGCGCGGCGGCGGGGTGCTTGGAGTGATTCTCGCCACCCGCGGCCGGTCCGGCGGCGGCGTGCGCGCGCTCGGCCGTGCGCTGCCCCGAGTCCCAGGGGCCGGCGAGCGCGACCGCGCCGCCCGCGGCGAACAGGCCGATCACGGCGGCCGCGACCGCGTACCGCCATGTCGCCCGCTGGGCCTTCGTGGCGTCCTGCCACCACCTGATCTGCCACGATCTGGCCTCGACCACCTCGGACCAGCCCCTTTCGCCACCACACACCTGCGTGGGGGACACTTAATCACCAGACGTATGTGTTGATCATGGAGGAGCCACCCGTGGAGTTCGACGTCACCATCGAGATCCCGAAGGGTTCGCGGAACAAGTACGAGGTGGACCACGAGACCGGTCGCATCCGTCTCGACCGTCGACTCTTCACCTCGACCAGCTACCCGGCCGACTACGGCTTCGTGGAGAACACGCTCGGTGAGGACGGCGACCCGCTGGACGCGCTGGTCATCCTCGACGAGCCGACCTTCCCCGGCTGCCTCATCAAGTGCCGTGCCATCGGCATGTTCCGGATGACGGACGAGGCCGGCGGCGACGACAAGCTGCTGTGCGTCCCGGCGTCCGACCCGCGCGTGGAGCACCTGCGTGACATCCACCACGTCTCGGAGTTCGACCGTCTGGAGATCCAGCACTTCTTCGAGGTCTACAAGGACCTGGAGCCCGGCAAGTCCGTCGAGGGCGCCGACTGGGTGGGCCGCACGGAGGCCGAGGCCGAGATCGAGGCTTCCTACAAGCGTCTTGAGGCCGCGGGCGGCTCGCACCACTGAGCGGGTTTTTTATCGGTACGCGCGCGGGGCGCGGCGC
>NZ_JBHVHQ010001153.1:0-2164 GCF_042800135.1 Streptomyces sp. NPDC057654
CTCCAGAACACCCCGCACTTCGTGATCGCGCTGCTCGGCGTCTGGAAGGCGGGCGGCGTCGCCGTCCCCGTCAACCCGATGTACAAGGCCGGCGAGGTCGGCCACATCCTGCGCGACGCCGAGGTGACCGCGCTGATCTGCGGCGACCACGCCTGGGCGGAGTACCTGCGGGACGCCGCCGCCGGCTCCCCGGTCCGCATCGCCCTCACCGCCTGCGCCCACGACTTCCAGAGCCGCGACGACGCGCGCGTGCTGCGCGGCGGGCGCGCCGCCCCCGCGGCCGACGCCGACGACCTGTGCGCCGTGGCCCGCTCCGGCGCGCACCGCCCCGCCGACCCCGGCCTCACCCCGGACCACACCGCCCTCATCAGCTACACCTCGGGCACCAGCGGCGCGCCCAAGGGCGCGATGAACACCCACGGCAACATCATGTTCAACGCCGAGCGCCAGCGCACCGGCGGCGGCATCTCCGAGGGTTCCGTCTACTTCGCCCTCGCGCCGCTCTTCCACATCACCGGCATGGTCAACGAGCTCACGGCCTGTATGGCGAACGCCGGGACGCTCGCCCTGACCTACCGCTTCGAGCCCGGCGTCGTCCTCGACGCGTTCCTCGAACACCGCCCCGCCTTCACCGTCGGCCCCGCCACCGCCTTCATGGCGCTGCTGGCCCAGCCCCAGGTCACGCGGGACCACTTCGCGTCCTTCCAGTCGATCTCCTCCGGCGGCGCGCCGCTGCCTCCCGCGCTCACCGAGAAGTTCCGCGCCGCCAGCGGCTGCTACCTCCACAACGGCTACGGGCTCACCGAGTGCACCGCCCCCTGCGCCAGCGTCCCGCCCGGCACGGAGGCCCCCGTCGACCCGGCCTCCGGGACTCTTGCGGTCGGCGTGCCCGGCCCCGACACCGTGGTGCGGATCATCGACGAGAAGGGCTGCGACGTGCCGTTCGGCGAGCACGGCGAGATCGCGGTGCGCGGCCCCCAGGTCGTACCCGGCTACTGGCGCCGCCCCGAGGAGACCGAGGCGGCCTTCCCCGGCGGCGAGTTGCGCACCGGCGACATCGGCTTCATGGACCCGACCGGCTGGCTCTACGTCGTCGACCGCAAGAAGGACATGATCAACGCGTCCGGCTTCAAGGTCTGGCCGCGGGAGGTCGAGGACGTCCTGTACACCCACCCGGCCGTGCGCGAGGCGGCCGTCATCGGGGTGCCCGACAGCTACCGCGGCGAGTCGGTCAAGGCGTACGTGAGCCTGCGGCCGGGCGTCGCCGCCGAGGGCGCGGAGCTCGTCGCGCACTGCAAGGAGCGGCTCGCCGCGTTCAAATACCCGCGGGAAGTGGAGATCCTGCCGGAGCTCCCCAAGACCACGAGTGGGAAGATCCTGCGGCGGGAACTGCGCACCCGCGCGTAGCGGTATCCAGGAAACGGTACGGCGCACCACAGCACAGCACAGCCAGCACAGCACGGACAGGGGAAAGGCAGGCGATGGCGATGGCCAGGACGACGGAGGGCGACACCAAGCCCGTACCGCAGCGGCTGCTGGCCGCCGCCACCCGCCTCTTCGCCGACCAGGGGTACGACCGCACCTCGGTGCAGGAGATCGTCGAGGCGGCGGGCGTGACCAAGGGCGCGCTCTACCACTACTTCGGCTCGAAGGACGATCTGCTGCACGAGGTGTACGCGCGGCTGCTCCGCCTCCAGCAGGATCGGCTGGACGCCATCGCCGACTCCGCCGCGCCCGTGGAGCGGCGGCTGCGCGAGGCCGCCGCCGACGTCGTCGTCACCACCATCGACAACCTCGACGACGCCACCATCTTCTTCCGCTCCATGCACCAGCTCAGCCCGGAGAAGCACAAGCAGGTACGGGCGGAGCGGCGGCGCTACCACGAACGGTTCCGGGCCCTGATCGAGGAGGGCCAGGAGGCAGGCGTCTTCAGCCGGGACACCCCCGCCGACCTGGTGGTCGACTACCACTTCGGGTCCATCCACCACCTCGGCGCCTGGTACCGCCCGCAGGGCCCGCTCACCCCGCGCGAGGTCGCCGACCACCTCGCCGACCTGCTGCTGAGGGCGCTGCGGGTGTAGCGGGGCGTACGTACGGAGGAGGGGGTGGGCGGGACCGTCCGGCCCCCCCCCCACCCCGGCCCCCCCGCCGAGGTACCCCGTCA
>NZ_JBHVHQ010001154.1:0-2159 GCF_042800135.1 Streptomyces sp. NPDC057654
CGGTGGAGCGGCGGGCGGCGGCCCTGCTCGCCCTCGGCCGCGCCGCCGAGGCCGTCCCCGACCTGGACGCCCATCTGGCCGAACACCCCTGGCGCGAGGACGCCTGGGGGCTGCTGGCGCTGGCCCTGTACCGGGCCGGCCGCCAGGGCGACGCGCTCGCCGCGCTGCGCCGGGCGCGGGCCGCCCTCGCCGCCGGACTGGGCCTGGACCCGGGCCCCGAACTGCGCCGCCTGGAACGCGACATCCTCGCCCAGGACCCCCGGCTCGACCCGCCGCGCGAGCCGACGACGGCGGCGGCCCGGCTGTGGTCCGAGGCGGCCACGGCGTACGACCGCACGGTCGGCGACGGCGCGCGGACGCGGCTGGAGGCTGCCGTCGCGCTGATCCGGAGCCTGGCGGTGACGGGCGCCGGCGGTCTGGAGGCGGCCCGGCGGCACCGCGTGGAGGCGGTGGCCGCAGCGGAGGAGTTCGGCGATCCGGAGCTGACCGCGCGGGTGATCGGCGCGTACGACGTCCCCGCGATCTGGACGCGCTCCGACGACCCGGAGCAGGCGCGGCGCGTCGTGGACGCGGCCGTACGCACCCTCGCCGCGCTGCCGGAGGGCGCGCACGACGCGGCGCGCTGCCGTCTGCTGGCCACCGTCGCGCTGGAGTCGCGCGGCACGCGTTCCCCGCGCGGGCCTCGTGCCGCCCGCGAGGCGGAACGTCTCGCCCGCCGTCTCGACGACCCCGCCCTGCTCGCCTTCGCCCTCAACGGCCGCTTCATGCAGTCCTGCACGCGGGCCGGGCTCGCTCCGGAGCGGGACGCGATCGGCGCGGTACTCCTCGCGCTCGCCGCCCGCCACGGGATGGCGACCTACGAGGTGCTCGGGCACCTGATCCGGCTCCAGGCGCTCGGCGCGCTCGGCGACTTCGCGGCCGCCGACGGGCACGCGGCGGCCGTGGACCGGCTGGCGGAGCGGTACGAACTGCCGCTCGCGGAGGTCTTCACACAGGGGTACCGGGCGATGCGGGTGGCCGCCGCGGCCTCAGTGGGTGGGGCGCAGGGCGGGGCGCGGGAACGGGCCGAGGCCGCGTTCCGGGCTGCCGCCGTGCGGCTCGACGGGGCGGGGATGCCTGGTGTGGAGGGCGGGCTCCTTCCGCTGGCGTTGTTGGGGGTGCGGTTGGGGGCCTGGGCGGAGGGGCGGGGGCCGCTGCCCACGGTGGACCTGGATGACGACTGGGGGCCGTACCGTCCGTGGGCCGAGGCGTTGGCGACGGCGACGGCGGGAGCGGGAGCAGCGTCGGCGTCGGGGCGTACGGGCGGCGCGGCCGACGCCCGTACCGCGCTTCATGCCCTGCCGGAACCGCCCGCCGACCTGCTGTACGAGGCCCTCTGCTGCGTGGAGGCCGCCGCCGCGCTCGCCGTGGGCGACCGACCTGCCTTGGTACGCGCTCGGGCCCGCCTGCTGCCCGCCGCCGCCGAACTGGCGGGCGCGGGCAGCGGTCTGCTCGTCTTCGGCCGCGTGCGGGACTACCTCGACGGCATCGACGCGGCGCTGTCGGAGCCCGATGAGTCCGACGAGTCCGATGAGCCCGACGAGCCGGACGATCTGTCCTAGTCGGCTCAGTGGGCTCAGTGGGCTCAGCCCCACGGCTATACCGGACGGTCGCTTTATGAAGACACCAAACATCTCCATCGGTTTCGTCATGAGTCGGCCAATAAAGGCGGGATGAGACCCAGTCGCTCGTCTTTTTCCTTGAGGAACTTCTGAGCCTTTTCGTGTTTAGCGGCCCTCGTTGTCTGGTGCGTACACACATATGGGTGGTGGGAATTCGGTTTGTGCGGAGTAAGGGGCCCGTTAGGCACTTGTCAGGGCTTTGTTAAGGGCTCTGTACCTGTTGACAGCCTTGATCGGCCAGTTTTACGGTTGCGGCGCCTGATCAAACAGCGGGCGATTGCGGCGAGTTCACCGTATTGCGTCGAGCGTTTTTCGGTCGCTGGTGTCCTATTTCAACGCCGCGCACTACCCTCGTTTCCAACCATGGGAGAGCTGATATGCCTACCGCTCTGATGGAAGAATTCGACCTCGACATCCGCGAGCTCGTCGACGAGCCCGAGGCCGACAATGGGGACAACGACCCCAAGGCCGAGACGACCAGCGTCATCACGTTCATCT
>NZ_JBHVHQ010001155.1:0-2156 GCF_042800135.1 Streptomyces sp. NPDC057654
CATCTGTTCCAGCAACACCGACCACCAGTTCTCCGGCGACGACAGCGCGGCCGAGTCCAGCGAGGCGATCTGCGCCTGGAAGTCCACGGTCCAGCGGCCCGCCTGCTCGGGCGTCAGCCCGTACCGCAGCCGCCACATCCGTCCCAGCAGGCCCAGGCAGCGTACGAACTCCGGCAGCCCGCTGTTCACGAACTGCGGCTCCACCGACTGCCCGTCCGGGCCCGCCTCCACTGGTACCGCGACGATGTGCGCCGTGCCGTACTGCACGCACAGCTGACGCCCGAAGTCGCTGCCCATCACCAGGTACGAACCCGAGTCCGGCGCCGACCGCACCCCGCGCTCCGCCGCCAGCTCCGCCAGCGTCGGCACCGGCCGGCCCTGCTGCGCCTGCGCCCAGAAGAACGGACCGAAGTCGAACGGCAGCCCCGCCCGTACGAGCGTCTGCGCGACCACGTCCGGAACGCCCTGCCGCGACACGGCCCGCTTGTCGAACCGGAAGACGCCCTGCGGCCCGAACGCCTGCGTCAGCTCCTGCGCGATCCCCTCCGGGGGGATCGGCGGCGCGGGCTGCACCTGGCCGGGCGCCGGCAGCGGCGCGCGGTTCGGCGCGGGCCGCGCCGGGCCGTCGGCGACCTGGTGCAGCTCGCCCTGGTGCTCGACGAGGTGCCGTACGCCCTGCTGCCTGGTCGCGTGATCACGGCCGTACGGTGCGGTGTGACTGACCCGCACCTGCGGCCAGGTCTCACGGACCATACGGGCGCAGTAGCCGCCCGGCAGGTCGCAGGACTCCAGCTCGGTGTGGAGCTCCAGCACCTGCTGCGGCGGCACGTTCATCGCGCGCAGCTCGTGCAGGATCTGCCACTCGGGGTGCGGCGTACCGGGCGCGCTGCGCCGGATGAGCTGCTGCTCGGAACCGTCCTGGGCCCGGTAGCGGAGCACCGCCATATAGCCCGGCCCCACGGTCGGCTGCCCGGTGGGCGGCTGCGGCGGATAACCGTACGCCCCGGGCGGCGGCGCCACCCCCGCCACGGCCGCCCCTTGCGGCGGCGGTCCCTGCGGCGTCCCACCGGGCCCAGGCCCGGCGAGCATGGTGGCAGCGGCGTGCACGCCCGGGTTGGCCGGCGGGGCGCCGGGCGTTCCCGGCGAGGCGGGGTGACCACTGGCACTGGGCGCACCGGAGGCGCCGGGGTGACCCGGAGTGCCGGGCGGACCGGGGTAGTTGGGGCCGCCGGCACTGGGCGCGCCGGGCTGACTCGGGGCGCCAGGAGCACCCGACTGCCCCGGAGTACCGGGCGGACCGGGGTAGTTGGGGGCGCCCGGCTGCCCCGGAGCACCGGGGGCGCTCGGCGGAGCGGGCGGGCCGGGGTGGTGGGGGGTGCCGGGAGCACTCGGCTGACCAGGCGGAGGCGGTCCGGGGTGATTGGCGGCACCCGCACCGGGCATAGCGGGCTGGCCCGGCCCGCCAGGAGCGCTCGGCTGGCCCGGAGCGCCGGGGGCGCTGGGGTAGCCATAACTGCCGGAACCAGGCGCACCAGGCTGACCGGACTGGCCCGGAGCACCAGCCGGTCCGGGGTAATGGGGAGTACTGGCACCGGGCGTACCAGGACCCGGAGCACCAGCCTGACCCGGAGCACCAGGCGCGCCGGGGTAGCCATAACTGCCGGAACCAGGGGCGCCGGGAGCACTCGGCCGGCTCGGCGCACCAGGCGGGCTCGGGTAGCCGTAACCACCGGCGAGGGCACCCGGCCGGCCGGGCGGGGCTGGGTGGTTGGGGCCGCTCGCGCCGGGCGCGGCAGGCGGCATGGAGCCGGGAGGGCCGGGCGGCGCGGGAGCCGCCGGAGGCTGCCCCGGTGCGGCGCCGGGCGTACCGGGGCCCGCGAGCATCGTGGGAGCGTACGCCACACCCGCCGGGGCGCCGGGAGCGGCGGGCGGCTGCGGGGTTCCCACGCCGGGCGGGCCGACAGGCCCCGCGGCAGCGGCAGGCGCGGCCGGAGGCTGAGGGCCGCCGGGAACCGGCGGGGTGGCACCCGGCGAGCCGGGAACGCCAGGAGCCGACGGGGCCGGAGCCCCAGGGCCGTTCGGAGCCGCCGGAGCCCGGGGCGCGGCCGGGCTCTCGCCGTCGGACTGCGGGACCAGCCGCGTCGGCACGTACCCAC
>NZ_JBHVHQ010001156.1:0-2153 GCF_042800135.1 Streptomyces sp. NPDC057654
CCGTTACCACTGTTCGCCGGGGGGCCAGCGGGTCCCGCGAGCGGCGAACTTCTCCAGCGCCGGCACGTCCGTATCGGTGACGGGGGCGGCGCTCGCAGGGAGCGGTTTTCCGCCATGGGGGATGTCGCGCGGTCCGCGGCGGGGCCGTCGTCGCGCGTGCCGGGGGCCGCTGCCGTACGGGTCCTACGCATCGCGGTCCGCCTTCCGCCGGGCCGCCCGATGGCGGCTGGGGGTGTTCTAACGGCGCGCGGACCGCCGCGTCAAGACTTTGTCAGAACATTCTGACTGCCGGTCCGTACGGGCGTACGCGGGGAGGTGGGCGCAGCCGCGCGTTCACGGCCGTACGAGCAGCTGGAACTCGAAGGCGTAGCGCGAGGCCCGGTAGACGTGCGAGCCGAACTCGACCGCCCGCCCCGTGTCGTCGAAGGTCGTACGCTCCATCGTCAGCAGCGGCGCACCCGCCGGCTCGCCCATCCGCTCCCCCTCCTCGGCGGTGGCGGCGCGGGCCCCGACCGACTGCCGGGCGCTGTGCAGCGTGATGCCGGCAGCGCGCATGAGGCGGTAGAGGCCGGTCGCCTCCAGTGCGGCGTCATCGAGATCGAGCAGCCCGGCGGGCAGGTGGTTGCGCAGATGGGCCATGGGCTCGCCGTGCGCGAGGCGCAGCCGCTCGACGAGGACGACCTCCGTGCCCTCGGGGACGCCGAGGGCCGCCGCGACCTCCGCGGTGGCGCGCTCGGTGGTGTGGCGCAGGACGCGGGTCGCGGGCCGCTGGCCCGCCGCTTCGAGGTCGTCGTAGAGGCTGCTCAGCTCCAGGGGGCGCTTGACCTGGCTGTGCACGACCTGGGTGCCGACGCCGCGGCGGCGGACGAGGAGGCCCTTGTCGACCAGGGACTGGATGGCCTGCCGGACGGTGGGCCGGGACAGGCCGAGCCGCTGCGCCAGTTCGATCTCGTTGCCGAGCAGGCTGCCAGGCGCCAGCTCGCCGTGTTCGATCGCCGCTTCGAGCTGCTGGGAGAGCTGGAAGTAGAGCGGCACCGGGCTGCTGCGGTCCACGCTGAACTGGAGGGGTCGGTCCTTCGCCACGCGGGGAGCCTAGCCGGATGAACTGATGACGGGAAGTCCTGAGGTCTGATTGTCCGGACAAATGGGTCGGGTGATCCTGGGGGGATCCTGGGTGGTCCTAGGCGGTCTCGGGCGGTCCCCGGCGATCCCCGGCGATCCTCCTGGATGATCCGATGCCTTGGGGCGGCGGCGGAGCGGGGTGTCTAATGATCGCGTCCGCGGCCGCCCGGCCCGGACGGGGCGACCCGGAAGGACTGGCTCGATGAACGGCATAAAAAGGCGCGCGGTGCGCCTCGCCGTCGTGGGCGCGCTCGGCGCGATCCTCGCGGTGGCGCTCCCCACCGCCCCGGCGTTCGCCAAGGGCGGCACCGAGATCCGGATATCCCAGCACATGGTGCGGGTGGGGCATATGTTCGGAGTCCGCGTCAGCGGCTCGGAGAGCGGCGGGCGCGGCCGGTATCTGCGGGCCTGTGTGCAGGGGCGCTCCGGCTACCACGGGCGCTGGCGGAACGTGAAGTGCGGCAGGGTCACCGCGCACCGGTCCCGCGTCGACGCCCGGCTCACGGGGCGGCACCGCGGGACCTTCCAGTTCCGGGGCGTGCTCTACGTCCTGTCCGGACCGCACGACAGGCACCCGAAGGCGGCCTCCGCCTCGGCCCCGCAGACCGTGCGCGTGCACTGACCGTACGGGCCTCTCGGGGACGGCTCCGCGACTGTCACTTCATCCAATCGTCCCGGAACTTGGCGAACGTGCCGTCGTGGACGGCCAGATGGACCCACTGGTCGATGTAGTGCTCAGCGCCCGGCCGACAGGTCGTCGACCAGCTTCGCCCACGTCGTGGCCACGAACTTGGGTTTGGCATCGAGGCGGTTGAACGGCGCGTAGTCGCCCGTGGTGCAGACGCGCAGGACACCGCGCCTCGGACCGGGCA
Source organism: Streptomyces sp. NPDC057654 (assembly GCF_042800135.1). Lineage (NCBI taxonomy): Bacteria > Bacillati > Actinomycetota > Actinomycetes > Kitasatosporales > Streptomycetaceae > Streptomyces > Streptomyces sp. NPDC057654. The sequence goes on from NZ_JBHVHQ010001156.1 coordinate 1,995, forward strand.
TCAGGCCGGGCTTCGGGCCGGGCTTCGGGCCGGGCTTCGGGCCGGGCTTCGGGCCGGGCTTCGGGCCGGGCTTCGGGCCGGGCTTCGGGCCGCGCCCGCCGCGGTCGCGGCGAGTGCGGCGGCGGAAGGACGTGTCGCGTACGGGTCAGGGGACCGTGC
>NZ_JBHVHQ010001157.1:0-2152 GCF_042800135.1 Streptomyces sp. NPDC057654
GCCTCGTACGGGTTCGGGCCGGGCGAGCGGCTCCCGCTGCCCGACGCCTGCGGTCAGGGGTCCGGGGCCCCCGCGACCAGATCCTGAAAGCGGCGGCGCAACGCCTGCCAGCGCGCGTCGTGCCGGTACGCCCGTACCCGCGCCTTGCGCCGGGCCCGCGGCCGGCGGCGGTAGCAGCGCCGCGCCCACGGCGAGCCGGGCCGGGCGAGCCGCACCGCCCCGATGATCGCCACGAACGGCACCACCACGCCGATCACCGCTATCCGCGGCTTCCCCTTGGCCAGGGCGAACAGCGAGATGGCGAAGTTGAGCGCCACGTTCGTCGTCACCAGGCCGCGGCTGCGCAGCTCCTCCGGTGTCAGCGCGTCCACCCCGAACGGCGAGAAGCCCGCCAGCATCAGCGCCACCAGCGCGGCCGTCAGCACCACGACCTCGACGCTCTTGCGCCCCTGCTCGCTCCAGTACACGTCGTCCAGGTGCAGTACGAGTGCGAACTCGTCCAGCACCAGGCCCGCACCCGCCCCGAACAGCACGGCCGTCACCGAGGTCCCGAAGCCCTGCCGGCCGCCGGCCACCGCGCCGAAGCCCCCGACCACCATCAGCACGATGCCGGGCACCACGTGGTGGATGTGCAGACCGCCCGGCCGGATGTTGCGGAAAGGGCCCTTGCCCGCCCGGATCAGCCGGGTGATCACCCGCGTGACCAGGAACGTCAGCACGAACGAGGCCAGCGCGAGGAGCAGCGGCAGCTTGCCCGGCTCGACGATGTTCCGACTCCACCAGTGACCCATGACCGACGCTCCCGAATCTGCCCGCTAGGGGAAACCTAACGTCCCTGACGTCGGAAGACGTCGGATAACCTGCGCGCGATGACCGATACCTCCCCCGATGCCGCCCCCGGCCCCGGCCCCGGCCCCTCTCCCGACCGCGCTGCCCTCGGCGACGCGCTGCGCTTCGCCTTCGGCACCCTGAGCGTGCTGCCCGTCCGCCTGACCCGGTGGGACCGCCCGGCGGCCCGCGGCGGGATGCTGGCCGCGCCGCTCGTGGGGCTGGCCGTCGGGCTCTGCGCGGCGGCCGTCGGCGGGGCGCTGCTGCTCCTGGGCGCCGGGCCGCTGCTCGCCGCCGTCGCCACCGTCGCCGTCCCGGCGGTGCTCACCCGCGGGCTGCACCTCGACGGGCTCGCGGACGTGGCCGACGGGCTCGGCAGCGGCAAACCGGCCGAGGACGCGCTGCGCATCATGAAGCAGTCGGACATCGGCCCGTTCGGGGTCCTGACCCTGGTCTTCGTCCTGCTCGGCCAGGTCGCCGCCGTGTACGAGCTGTACGGGGCCGGCTGGGCGCGCGGCGCGCTCGCCGTGACGGTGGCGGCGGTCGCGGCCCGTACGGCCCTGACCCTCGCCTCCCGTGCCGGTGTGCCTGCGGCACGGCCGGAAGGTCTGGGCGCGGCGGTGGCCGGCGCGGTCCCGGTCCGCTCGGCGACGGTGACGGTACTGGCCGTGACACTGGCCTGCGCGGCGGCGGGCTTCGCCAACGGTCCGTACTCCGCCGCCCATTGCGCTGCCGCGCTCCTCCTCTCCCTCGCCGCCGCGGAACTGATGCTCCGTCACTGCCGCCGCCGCTTCGGCGGCGTGACGGGGGATGTCTTCGGCACCCTGGCCGAGACGGCGACGACCGTCGCGCTGATCGCGTCGGCACTGGGCTGACGGCGGCCTCTCGGCCCGCCCCGGCCGACGCTTGAGGACGCACCACCCGCCCGCACAAACCAGCCCGTCCGGCGCTTGAGAACACCCCCGCCACCCGCACGCCCCCCACCGCCCGTCCGGCGCTTGAGGACGCCTCTCCCACCCGCGCTCACACACGCATCGACCGCCCCACCCAGCCCGTCCGGCGCTTGAGGACCGCCGACCGGCCCAGAGCCCCGAATCGAGCCCGTCCGGCGCGAGGACATCTGCCCCGCCCAGCCCATCCGGCGCCCACGTCCCGGGGACCGGGGTGGCAAGCCGGGGCGAAGCCCCCCACAGGGCGCGGCCGCGCATCGGCCGGGAGTTAGGCTCACGGCAAGCGCCTGGCGACCGGTCACCACCCACCGGCCGGCCGAACTCAACGGAAGTAGGGACCCCACCACCGTGACTGCACTGACTCTCAGCACCTC
>NZ_JBHVHQ010001158.1:0-2151 GCF_042800135.1 Streptomyces sp. NPDC057654
GGGATCACCGGGACCGGCTGACGGCCGTACGCTCACGCCACGCGTGCCGTCAGCGGCACCGGGGCGCGGCGGCCGATGACGGCCCTGCCGTCGCCGGACTGCGTGCCGGGCTGGGCCTCGGGCAGGGCGCGGATGCCGATGGTGTAGATCAGGGAGATGCGGTCGGTGGCGCCCGTGTTCAGGTGCGGGTTGGACGTCACGACCAGGGTCTTCCCGTCGTTCTCCAGCCGGGTCTCCAGGCTCCCGGTCACGGCGGGCTGGGCGTAGTAGTAGCCGTACGCGGCGGTGCCGGTGAAGGCGAAGCCGCTCGGCGCGACGAAGTGCTGCTCGACGGTGCCGGGGTTGACCGGCTGGTCGTTGATGGCGCGGATCTCCAGGTTGAACGTGGTGTCCTCGCCGGGCGCGACGGTCGGCGTGGACTCCTGCGTGGCGCGCAGCGCCCCCTCGTCCTGGGCGGAGCCGCTGACGGTCGCCGAGAGCTGCACCGGGGCGCGGCTGCCGACGCTCGCCGTGCCGTTGGTGTACCGGCCGGGCACGGCGTCCACGCGCGCCTGCACCGGGATGGTGTAGACGACCGAACCGGCATCGCTGGTGGTGGTGTTGACGTGCGGGTTGGCCGTGATGATCAGGGTCCGGCCGGAGTCCTCGATGCGGTAGGTCAGGTTGCCGGAGATCACGCCGTGGATGGTCTCGTAGTACGCGTACGTGGGCTGGCCGGTGAAGACGAAGCCCGAGGGCGCGGTGTAGCGCTGGACGATCGTGCCGGGGCTGACCGGCTGGCCGGTGGGGGAGAGGTAGCGCATGTTCAGGACGGTGCGCTGGCCCGGTGCGACGTCCGGCACGGTGTCCTGATAGATCGTCAGCGCTGTCTCGTCCGCCTCCGGGGCGGGCACGATGACCGTGACGGGCAGCGTGTAGACGTTGTCCTTCAGGTTCAGGTCGCCGCCGTACTGGATCTCCAGCGTGGAGTGGTAGACGCCGGGCGGCGAGCCGGCGGGGGCGGTGACGCGGAAGACGCCGTCCAGGGAGCCGTTGTACGGCAGTATCTGCTGCCCGGTGAAGGTGCGGCTGAGCCGTCGGCCGGTGGTGCCCGGACCGCCGGTCAGCCCCTCGGCCAGGGTCAGCACCACGGTCACGTACTGGCCGTCGGCCGGGTTGGGGCCCCGGCTCCGGATCCGGGCGCCGAGGTCGAACTCCCGGCCGCGCGGCACGGCGTAGGGGTTGACGACCTCGCCGTACAGGTCGGCGGAGGGCGGCGGCGGGGGAGTCATCTGCGCGACGGCCGTCACGCCGCGGACCCGCTGGTTGCTCTGGTCGGCGACGTACAGGTTGCCGGCCCGGTCCAGCGCCACCCCGCTGGGGTTGTAGAGCCGGGTGGTCATGGCGGGGCCGCCGTCGTCCACGTACCCGGCGGTGCCGGTGCCCGCGACCGTGGTGATGATGCCGTCCGAGGTGACCTTGCGGACCCGGTGGTTGTGCTGGTCGCCGATGTAGAGGCTGCCGCCTTCGTCGACGGTCACGCCCCAGGGGTAGTGGAGCCGGGTGGCGAGGGCGGGCCCGCCGTCGGAGATGTATCCGGCGGTGCCGTTGCCCGCGACGGTGGTGATGATGCCGTTCGGGGTGACCTTGCGGATGCGGTGGTTGTACTGGTCGGCGATGTACAGATTCCCGCCCCCGTCCACGGTCACGCCGGCGGGGTAGTAGAGCCGGGTGGCGATGGCGGGGCCGCCGTCGGAGACGTATCCGGCGGTGCCGTTGCCCGCGACGGTGGTGATGTTTCCGTTGGGCGTGACCTTGCGGATGCGGTGGTTGTGCCGGTCGGCGATGTACAGGTTGCCGGCCCGGTCCACCGCCACCCCGCTGGGGTGGAAGAGCGGCGTGGCGAGGGCGGGCCCGCCGTCGGAGATGTAGCCGGCGTTTCCATTGCCGGCGACGGTGGTGATGATGCCGTTCGGGGCGACCTTGCGGACCCGGTGGTTGTTCTGGTCGGCGATGTAGACGCTGCCCGCGTCGTCGACCGCGACCCCGATCGGGTAGTTGAGCGGGGTGGCGAGGGCGGGTCCGCCGTCGGAGACGTATCCGGCGGCGCCGGTTCCCGCGACGGTGGTGATGTTTCCGTTCGGGGCGACTTTGCGGATGCGGTGGTTGCTG
>NZ_JBHVHQ010001159.1:0-2145 GCF_042800135.1 Streptomyces sp. NPDC057654
GGAGGCAGCCGCCGCCGAAGCCGATGCCGGCGCGCAGGAACTTCCGCCCGATGCGCTCGTCGTGCCCGATGGCCTCGGCGAGCTTGGCGACGTCGCCGTCGGCGGCCTCGCAGACCTCGGCCATGGCGTTGATGAAGGAGATCTTGGTGGCGAGGAAGGAGTTGGCGGCGGTCTTGACCAGCTCGGCGGTGGGGAAGTCGGTGACGACGAAGGGGGAGCCCTCGGCGATCGGGGCGGCGTAGACCTCGCGCAGCCGCCGCTCGGCGCTCTCGCCGGTGACGCCGACCACGATGCGGTCGGGGTGCAGGGTGTCCTGGACGGCGAAGCCCTCGCGCAGGAACTCCGGGTTCCAGGCGAGCTCGGCGTCGGCGCCGGCCGGGGCCAGCTCGGCGAGGCGGGCGGCGAGCCGCTCGGCGCTGCCGACGGGGACGGTGGACTTGCCGACGACGAGGGCGGGGCGGCGCAGGTGCGGGGCCAGGGATTCGAAGGCGCTGTCCACGTACGACATGTCGCAGGCGTACTCGCCGTGCTTCTGCGGGGTGTTCACGCAGACGAAGTGGACGTCGCCGAACTCGCCGACCTCCTCCCAGGAGGTGGTGAAGCGCAGCCGCCCGCTGGACCCCTCGAACCCGGCGACGTGCCGCCGCAGCAGATCCTCCAGCCCCGGCTCGTACATCGGGACGCGGCCCTGCGCGAGCATCTCGATCTTCTCGGGGACGACGTCCAGCCCCAGCACGTCGAAGCCGAGTTCGGCCATGGCGGCCGCGTGGGTGGCCCCGAGGTAGCCGGTGCCGATCACGGTGATCTTGGGGGCCATGAGTACTCCAACATGCGTACGGGCTGATCCGGGCCCGAGCATATCTGTCGGCAAGCTCACGTAGGCCGGGCCGGGGTGGCGGCCCTAGACTGCGGCCCTAGGATTGCGGTTACTAAACGGTAGTTAACTCTCAGGGGAGTGAGAACACCTTGGCGGGAACAAAGGACTTCGACCTGTACCGGCCGTCCGAGGAGCACGACATGCTCCGCGATTCGGTGCGCGCACTCGCCGAGGCGAAGATCGCCCCGTTCGCCGCCGAGGTGGACGAGGAAGGGCGCTTCCCACAGGAGGCCCGTACCGCGCTGACCGCGGCCGACCTGCACGCCATCCACGTGCCCGAGGCGTTCGGCGGGGCGGGCGCGGACGCGCTGGCCACCGTCATCGTGATCGAGGAGGTCGCCCGCGTCTGCGCCTCGTCCTCCCTGATCCCGGCCGTCAACAAGCTCGGCTCCCTGCCGGTCATGCTCTCGGGCTCACAGGAGCTGAAGAAGAAGTACCTGGGCCCCCTCGCCCAGGGCGACGCGATGTTCTCGTACGCGCTCTCGGAGCCGGACGCGGGCTCCGACGCCGGCGGCATGAAGACGAAGGCGGTCCGCGACGGCGACCACTACGTCCTGAGCGGCGTGAAGCGCTGGATCACCAACGCGGGCGTCAGCGACTACTACACCGTCATGGCCGTGACCGACCCCGACAAGCGCACCAAGGGCATCTCCGCCTTCGTCGTCGAGAAGGCCGACGAGGGCGTCTCCTTCGGCGCCCCGGAGAAGAAGCTCGGCATCAAGGGCTCGCCCACCCGCGAGGTCTACCTCGACAACGTCCGCATCCCCGCCGACCGCATCATCGGCGCCGAGGGCACCGGCTTCGCCACCGCGATGAAGACCCTCGACCACACCCGCATCACCATCGCCGCCCAGGCCCTCGGCATCGCCCAGGGCGCCCTCGACTACGCCAAGGGCTACGTCCAGGAACGCAAGCAATTCGGCAAGCCCATCGGCGACTTCCAGGGCGTCCAGTTCATGCTCGCCGACATGGCCATGAAGCTTGAGGCCGCCCGCCAGCTCACCTACGCGGCCGCCGCCAAGTCCGAACGCGTCGATGCCGATCTGACCTTCTTCGGCGCCGCCGCCAAGTGCTACGCCTCCGACGCCGCCATGGAAATCACCACGGACGCCGTCCAACTCCTCGGCGGCTACGGCTACACCCGCGACTACCCGGTCGAACGCATGATGCGCGACGCCAAGATCACCCAGATCTACGAAGGCACGAACCAGGTGCAGCGCATCGTGATGGCGAGGAACCTGCCGTAATTCGCTGTGAAGGGGAACGCC
>NZ_JBHVHQ010001160.1:0-2144 GCF_042800135.1 Streptomyces sp. NPDC057654
GTGAAGGGATAACCCCCCATCGTTCCGTCACGGCGGAGACGAGGCCGAGGCCGCGGCCGTGCTCTGAGGTGGGGGTGGCGGCCAGCAGGGTGGGGAGGGCTCGGCTGTCTGGGTCGCGGACCTCAAGGCGGAGGTTCGGGCCGTTCATTGAGAGAGCCAGGGTGGTGGGTGTGCCCGGGCCTACGTGTGTGATGACGTTGGTGACGAGTTCGCTGACACAGAGCTGAGCCACATCGATCAGCGCCGGCAGATCCCATGTCGTCAGGTGCATGCGAATGATTCGCCGTAGGGCGGCCACTTCCTGGGGTTCGGCCAGGAAGGCAATCTCCCATGCCCTTCTCAAACTGTCGTGATCGATGTCCATACGCGCCAACCCCTTTGTTCGCCGCAGACGCGAGCACTTCTGTCGTTTCGTGTGCGAGCATGGCAGCGCCCATCCCGCTATGCAATGTGCACAAAGGGATTCGCCCTATCGAGTGACTGGCGGCAGATCGACCACCCGATGAGACTGAACTCCAGGTACCGAACGAAGGGTTGAAGTGGCCGGTTCACCAACCGCTCGTCGCCGTCGGCTGGCGATCGAGCTCAAGAAGCTCCGTGAGGACAACAAGCTCACCTGCGCCCAGGTCGGGGAGGCGCTCGACTGGAGTGGCTCCAAGGTCAATCGGCTGGAGACGGGCCAGGGGCGAGTGCAGCCGTCCGACATCGATGCTCTCTGCCGTTACTACGAGACCTCCGAGGACCTGCGCGAACTGCTGAGAGTGCTCGCCAAGGAGTCGAAGACCCGCGGGTGGTGGCATGCGTACGGCGATGCCGTGCCGGGCTGGTTCTCCGTCTATGTCGGGCTGGAGCAGGCGGCCGCGGGGCTACGAACGTACGAATGCGAGTTCGTTCCCGGGCTGCTTCAGACAGCGGAGTACGCACGGGAGTTGCATCGCGCCACGACGCAGGCGCACTCGGACGACACGGAACGAATGATCGCCGTGCGCATGGAGCGCCAGGCTCTGCTCACCGCTCCCGTACCGCTGGAGTTGTGGGCGATCGTGCACGAGAGCGTGTTGCGTCACGTCATCGGGAACGCCGCGGTGATGCGCGAGCAGTTCCAGCACATACTGGATATGGCCCAGTTGAAGAACGTCACGGTCCAGGTGCTGCCGTTCGACGCCGGGACCTATCCGGCTACCGGAGCGTTCACGTTGCTGGGGTTTCCCGAGCAGGAGGACCCCGATGTCGTGTACCGCGATGGTCTCTCGGACGCTGTCTACCTGGAAGGCCCACAAGACATCGCTCGGTACACGAAGGCTTTCGACAACCTGCGTGCGTTGTCCTTGAGTCCGCGGCGTTCGAGCGACCTGATCACACACTCGATGCAAGGACTTGCCTGATGACCGATTCAGTACCTCTCCACTGGCGCAAGAGCAGCCACAGCAACGGCTCCGGCGGCAACTGCGTTGAGATAGCCGTCCCCCGCGGTCCCCACGACAACATGCTGGTGCGGGACTCCAAGGTCCCGGGAGGGCCCGTACTCGGGTTCTCCCAGGAGGCTTGGGCCGCGTTCGTTGGATCCGTGCGTCGAGGGTATGACGGCTCCGGCCGCTGATCATCCGTCCTGGTCGACGCCCCCGGCCGATTACTCCGTCTCCACCCGCACCCCCCGCGCCGCCCCCGCCCGATATCCCGCCGTCAGCGCCCTGCTCAGGTCCGTGATCAAGGCCGCCGGGTCGGTGTTCAGGGTGGTGGGGGTGGTGGTGATGACGTGGATGGAGTGGGATTCGAGGCGTTGGCGGCGGGGGTGGTGGGGGGTGGGGTGGAGGAAGGGGTAGGCCGGGGATGCGATCTCCAGGGCTACGCCCGCCGCGGGCCAGTACGCGGTCGGGGCGGCGATGAATTCGCCGGTGGCCGTGTAGAGGTCCGGGTTCCATAGCGGGGGCGGGAGGGGGGAGTTCGCGATGACTGCCCTTGCCCTGCCCTCCGCCGACGATGCCACGCCCGCCGTCAGTTCCTCCGCCGCCCTGGCGACCGTGGGGCTGCGGTCCAGGCCGGCCGCGGAGAGTTCGTCGACCAGGTCGACCGCCGTGCAGAAGTCGCGCTGGACCGCCGCGGTGAGGATGGCCCGCAGGCCGTTCGGGCGGCCCGTCCAGCGG
>NZ_JBHVHQ010001161.1:0-2138 GCF_042800135.1 Streptomyces sp. NPDC057654
GTGCGCCCCGCCCCGGAGAGCGCGGGAGCGTCAGAAGGCGCAGGCGTACATGATCACGATGTTGCAGACGAGCAGCGCGCCGGCGGTGGGGAGTTGGGCCTTGATGGGCCCGTACTGGTCCTTGAGTTCCAGTAGCGCGGCCGGTACGACGTTGAAGTTGGCGGCCATGGGGGTGGCCAGTGTGCCGCAGAAGCCGCAGAGCATGCCGATGGCGAGGATGATGGCGGGCTCGCCGTGGGCCTGCTGCACCAGTACGGGCCAGCCGACGGCCGCGGTCATCACGGGGAAGGCGGCGAAGCCGTTGCCCATGACCACGGTGAACAGGAACATGCCCGCGCAGTAGACGATGACGGCGATGAGCACCGAGCCGTCGGGCAGCACCGACTTGGTGATCTTCCCGACCTGCTCGCCGACGCCCGAGACCGAGAAGATGGTGCCGAGGGTGGCGAGCAGCTGTGGCAGGAGCATCGCCCAGCCCATGGCCTCCAGCATGGAGCGGCCCGCGTGCATGGGGGTGGAGATCTTCTTCTCGCGCATCATCATCATGGCGACGGCGAGCGCGACGATGGCGCCGATGCCGAGCCCGAGGATCGTCTCGCTGCCGGTCTGGAGGACGGGCCGGCCGCCGATGCGCAGCTTCTTGACGCCGACCGCGCAGACCAGGGCGACGACGGGGATGGTGAGGGCGGGTACGAAGATCTTGCTGCCGAGCCGGTCGGCGCTGGCGGAGCGCTCCTCGGGCGTGCTCGTACGGACCTTGCCGCGGCCGGTGAAGCCGAAGCCCGCGAGGCAGACCATGACGAGGACGGCCACGCCGAGCGGTTCGGCCGGGGCCGACTTGTCGACGACCCAGGTGCTGTAGACGAAGCCGAGGCCGAGCAGCCCCCAGAAGGCGGCGGTGCCGAAGCGCTTGGGGTTGGTGCGGTCGGTGGCCATCTGTGCGGCCATGACCAGGAAGATCGCGCCGACCAGCCAGTAGAACCATTCTGCCTTGATCACTTGGTGGTCCCCCGTGCGCTGTTCTTGGGAGCGGTCTTCGCGGCGCGCTTGGCGGCGGCGCGGCCCTTGGGGCTGTTCTTGGCGGCGGTCTCGGCGGTTGCCCTGGAGCCGGTCTTGGAACCGGTCTTACCGTCGGCGCCGCCCAGTTCGCGCTCCAGCTGGCGGTCGAGGCGCAGCAGCCGTCCGCCGTGGATGACGAGCGCGCAGATCGCGGTCGGGATGGCCCAGAGCGCGAGCTGAAGGGGTTCGAGGTGGGTGTGGTACGTGGTGTTGACGAACCCGGTGATCAGCAGGATCGAGCCGACCGCGAGGAAGACGTCCTCGCCGAAGAAGAGCCCGACGTTGTCGGCGCTGGCGGCGAAGGAACGCACCTTCTCGCGGGCCTTGTCGGTCAGCGGCCCGTTCTTCCGCTCGGCGGCGCCCTCGGCCATGGGGGCGGCGAGCGGGCGCACCGTCTGGGCGTGGCCGAAGACGCTCTGTAGCCCGAGGGCCGCGGTGATCTGTCGCAGCAACAGGTACAGGGCGAGGAAGCGGCCGGTGGTGAGTCCCGCGAAGCGGGTGATCAGCCGGCGGGCCTGCTCCTGGAGCCCGTACCGCTCCAGGAGGCCGATGACCGGGAGCGTGATCGCGAAGATCGTCACGGCTCGGCTGGAGGCGAAGCCCTCGCCGAAGGCGGCGATGACCTTTTGCGGCGAGAGTCCGCCGAGCAGGCCGGTGGCGATGCCCGCCACTCCGACGACCAGCAGGGGGTTGCGTCTCGTGGCGAATCCGACGATCACCACGAGGACGCCGAGGAGAACGATCATGCGCCCCGCCTTCCGCGTTCCAGGGACCTCACCTGGAGCGTGAGGAGACTGTCCCGGAGGTTAGAGGATCGTTCAACGATCAGACAAGAGCTTGACACCTGGACATTCTCGACGGATCGTTTCGCCTCTCACCTGGCCCCGGACGGCTCCCAGCAGCCGCCCGGGCTCACCCCCCGGCGGACACCTCGGCCGCGTACGCCCCCGAGAGCACTGCGGCCAGTCGGAAGGCCCCGTCGAGCACCTCCTGGAACCCGAGGACGACCGGGCCGACGCCGAGCGCGGGCCGCCCGGCGTACCGCTCCAACGCCTCTACCAGCGATGTGACATACCGCG
>NZ_JBHVHQ010001162.1:0-2134 GCF_042800135.1 Streptomyces sp. NPDC057654
GGTCCGGATGGCGGGCGCGCCAGTACGGGTTGTCGTGCGGGAGCCCGCCGCTGACCCGCCCGTACATCCCGAAGACCAGCAGCAGTACGCCGACGACGAAGCTGAAGAGCACGTTCTGGATGCGGAAGGCCAGGAAGTTGTAGCGGCCGTCCAGCAGGGCCAGATTGACGAAGCCGCTGAGGACGAAGAGCGCGCCGAGCCCGATGTTGAGCGTCGAGGCGAAGTTGCCGCCGATGACCATGCCGACGAAGAGCAGCGCGCCGACGGCGATGGACAGCACGCTCAGCGTGCCGTTGGTGTTGAGCTGGGCGACCGTGTCGCCGCGGGTGGAGAAGAACCCCACCTTGTCGATCAGCCCGAGGATGCCGAAGGCGAGCAGCACCAGGCCCATGAGGCCGGCGCCGGCGCGGTAGACCTGGCTGAGACGGTGGTCCATCGGCAGGTGCTCGTCGAGCCTGGTGCGTTTCTGACGGGCCTGCCCGCGGTGCGGCGGCCAGGGCCTCGCGTGTCCGGGCCCGGGTGTGGCGTGGCCTGTGGCCATGGTTCCGGCCCTCCTTTGCGGTGCGCTGGGGGAGGAGGTGCGTACGGGGCCGTGATCCCGTACGTACGGGCCGACGCGCGCGCCTCGCGTACGCGCCGCGCGTACGTACGTACTCCCAGGGTCCGCCCGCGGGCCGGTCGGCTCAACTCAGCCGCGCTCAGCTCAGCCGCAGCAACCGCCGCCGCAGCAGCCACCGCCACCGCCGCCGGACTGCGGCTGCGGGGACTGGGCGGCGCCGCCCACGGCGACGGTGGACAGCAGCTTCACGGCCTCGCCGTGCCCGTGGGGGCAACTGGCGGGATCGGAGGAGCGGGCCATGGGGCGCTTGAGCTCGAAGGTGACACCACACGTCTTGCAGCGGTACTCGTAACGGGGCATGCCAGGCAGCATATCCAGCCCTGTCGAGGCCGGTAGGTCCTAGGCCGGTAGCGCTCAGTTCCCGGCGCCGCGGGCTTCGCGGATCTCCTGGACCACGCGGGCGGCGGTCTGCCGCACGGCTTCGGTCTCCGTGAGGAAATGCCACCAGTCGGGGTGGCGGCCGGTCAGGGCGTCGACGGCGCGGTCGAGACGGGCCACGGCGTCGTCCAGGGGGCGGGCGGTGCGCGGGTCGGGGGTGGCGCGGCCCGCCATGGCGAGGCGCTGCGCGTCCCGGATGGCGAACCGGGTCCGTTCGACCTCCTTCTGATGGTCGAAGGAGACCTCGTCGAGTCTGCGCAGCCGGTCGGAGGCCGCGGAGACGGCCTCGTCGGTGGTGTTGAGCAGGGCTCGTACGGTCGAGAGGAGGGCGGTGGCGTCCGGCCAGCGCTGCGCGTCGCGGGCGGTACGGGCCTCGCGCAGCTTGTCCTCGGCCTGCCGTACGGACTGCTCGGCCTGTTCCGGAACCTGCTGCAGATCCTGCCAGCAGGCGGCGCTGTAGCGGCGGCGCAGCTCGCTGAGGACCGGGGCGACACCGGCGGCGCGCGTGGTGATGGCCTGGGCGCGGGTGCGCAGCGAGACGAGCCGCTTGTCTATCTCGGCGGCCTTCTCCGGCAGCCGGTCCGCCTCGCCGCGGATGGCCTCGGCCTCGCGGAGCACCTGGTCGGCGCGGGCGATGGTCTCGGGCACGCCGTGCTGCCCGGCGCCCTGGTTGAGTTTGGTCAGCTCGGGGGCGAGGGCGGCGAGCCGGGCGGCCAGGTCGTCGGCGCCGAGTCCGGCGGCCCGTACCGCGTCGAGCGCGTTGCTCGCGGCGAGCAGCCCCTGCCGGGCCCGCTCCACGGCGGGCGCGAGCCGGGCCAACTGCGTCTCGGCCGTGCCGAGCAGCGGCGCGAGCCCCTGCCCGAACCGCTCCAGGTCGCCCTTGACCCGCTCCAACTCGTCCTTGGCCTTCGACAGGTCGGTGCGGGCGCGGGCGGCGGCCCCGGCGTCGAGGTCGTCGCGGTCCAGGTCATGGCTGTCGACGGCCGTGATGTACGCGCTGGAGACCTGGTCGATGCGGTTCCCGAACGCCGCGAATTCGGCGGCGGCCTTGCGGGCGGCGGGGGAGTCGTCGACGGCGGTGATGGTCTCGATCGAGATCTGGAGGTCGCGCTGGGCGGTGTCCAGCTCGTAGAAGGC
>NZ_JBHVHQ010001163.1:0-2129 GCF_042800135.1 Streptomyces sp. NPDC057654
GGCGGCGGCCAGGGCGGCGGCGAGCGTCGTCCGCACCCCCGCGGCATCGGCGGCGCGTACCGGCGTGATCAGGATGTCGATGATCCCGCCGCACGTCAGCCCCACCGCGAAGGCGTCCTCGTCGCTGAATCCGAAGCTCTCCAGGACGCTCTCGCCGCTCTCCAGCGACTCGCGGCACAGTTCGTACACCGCGCCCTCCACGCACCCGCCGGACACGCTGCCGATCGCGGCGCCGTCGGCGTCGACGGCGAGGGCGGCGCCGGGCCGGCGGGGCGCGCTGCCGTGCGTCGCCACGACGGTGGCGACGGCGAAGTCCCGTCCCTGCTCGCACCATTGGTGTAGTTCAGCGGCGATGTCCAGCATGGTGCTCAGCTCCCGTTATGCTCCGTTTCCTCACCTCACGCCCAGCCACTGTTCGATCGGGCCGAGCGCGAAGTAGACGAGGAAGATAACGCTCAGCCCCCACATGAACCCTCCCGGCTCGCGCCACTTCCCGCGCGCGGCCCGGATGGCGGTGTAGGCGATGACGCCCGCGCCGACGCCGGCGGTGATGCTGTACGTGAACGGCATCAGGGCGACCGTCAGAAAGACGGGAATGGCGGCCGAACGGTCGCTCCAGTCCACGTGCTTGGCCGCGCCCATCATCATCGAGCCGATGACGACGAGCGCCGCCGCGGCCACCTGGGCGGGCACGAGCCGGGTGACCGGCGTGAAGAAGAGGCAGGCGGCGAAGAACGCGCCGGTGACGACGGACGACAGCCCCGTACGGGCGCCCTCCCCGGCCCCGGTGGCCGATTCGATGAAGACGGTCTGGCCGGAGGCCCCGGCGACGCCGCCGATCGCGCCGCCCGCGCCGTCGATGAACAGCGCGCGGGACAGGCCGGGCAGCCGTCCCTCGGCGTCGGTGAGCCCGGCCTCGGTGCCGACGCCGATGATGGTGGCCATGGCGTCGAAGAACCCGGCCAGCACCAGGGTGAAGACGATCATCGAGACGCTGATCGCCCCGATCCGGTCCCAGCCGCCGAACTCGACGTGCCCGAGGAGGGCGAAGTCGGGGGCAGAGACGGCGCTGCCGTGCAGCGCCGGGGTGACACCGCCCCAGTCCCGGTCGGTGAGGTGGCCGAGCCGGGTGACGGCGACGGACAGGAGGGTGCCGACGACGATGCCGATGAGGATGGCGCCGGGGACCGCGCGGGCCTGGAGCATGAAGATGAGCAGCAGGGTGACGGCGAAGAAGAGGACGGGCCAGCCGGTGAGTTCGCCGGTGGCGCCGAGCTGGACGGGGGCGCCCGTGCCCTTGCCGACGAAGCCCGCTTTCACCAGGCCGATCAGGGCGACGAACATGCCGATGCCCATGGTGATCGCGTGTTTCAGCGGCAGCGGTATCGCGTTCATGATCATCTCGCGGAGGCCGGTGACGACCAGGAGCATGATGACGGCCCCGTACATCACGCACATCCCCATGGCCTGCGGCCAGGTCAGCCGCGGCACGACCTGCGTGGTCAGGGCCGCCGAGACGTTGAGCCCGGCCGCGAGGGCGAGCGGCACCTTGCCGATGAACCCCATCAGCAGCGTGGTCAGCGCCGCCGCGGCGGCGGTCGCGGTGATGACGGCGGTGCGGCCGAGGGTGTGCCCGTCGGCGTCGGGGCCGCTCAGCAGCACCGGGTTGAGCAGCAGGATGTACGCCATCGCCATGAAGGTGGTGACGCCGCCGCGCACCTCGCGCGCGAGGGTCGAGCCGCGGGCGGTGATGTGGAAGTACCGGTCGGGCCACGAGCGGCCGGCGGGCTGGCGCGGGCCGTCGCCGTCGCCCGCCGCCGGACGCGGCCGTATCGACTGATGGGTCACGTGCCTGCTCCCGAGGTTCACAGGGCGCCCGTGTGGGGCGCGGGATATGGGTGGGATGGTGCGTGGCTGCACGACCCGGGGGACGGCCCGAGACGGAGGGACGGACGGTTGGGCGTACGGATGGGCGTACGGAGCGGTCAGGTGCCGGTGAGGTGTTCGGGCCGCACCGGGACGCGGTTGAGGGGCAGCCCCGTCGCCGCCCGGATCGCCGCCACGACGGCCGGGGTCGAGGACAGGGTGGGCGCCTCGCCGACGCCGCGGAGCCCGTACGGCGCGGCGGC
>NZ_JBHVHQ010001164.1:0-2128 GCF_042800135.1 Streptomyces sp. NPDC057654
CACTTACTGCGAGTAACAGCGACCGCGTTTACCAAGTTTTGGTAAAGCGCGGTCGCTGTACTGTTTGAGACAAGCGTGGGGCAGGAGTGGTCAGAACAACGCCCGGGAGAGCGCCATGCGAGCGGCGGTGACCCGGGGGTCGTCGGCGCCGATCACCTCGAACAGCTCCAGCACCCGCAGCCGCGCGGCCTCGCGGTCGTCGCCCGCCGTGCGCTTGACGGTGTCGATGAGCCTGGCGAAGGCGTCCTCGACGTGCCCGCCGACCAGGTCGAGGTCGGCCGCGGCGATCTGGGCCGCGGCGTCCGCCGGGGAGTCGGCGGCGGTCTTGCGCACCTGCTGGGGGTCCAGGTCCTGCACCCGCCGCAGCAGTTCGGCCTGGGCCAGTCCCGCCTTGGCCTCCTCGTTGGCGGGGTCGTCCGAGAGCACGTTCTTGTACGCCTGGATCGCGCCGCTCAAGTCGCCCTCGTCCAGCGCCTGGTGCGCCGCGCCGAGCGCGCTGTCGTACGGACCCTCGGGCTGCTCCGGGGCCTCGTCGACGCCCTGCTCGCCACCCTGGTCACCGGCGGCGGCCGCCGCGGGGTCGATCGGCGCGCCGACGATCCCGAACCGCTGCTCGGAGACCTGGATCAGCTGGTCCAGCACCTGCCGGATCTGCGCCTCCGGCGCGGAACCCTGGAACAGCGGCAGGGCCTGCCCGGCCACCACCGCGAAGACGGCGGGGATGGACTGCACGCCGAACTGCTGGAAGAGCAGTTGGTTGGCCTCGACGTCGATCTTGGCGAGAACGAAGCGCCCGGCGTACTCGCCGGCCAGCCGGTCCAGCAGCGGGCTCAGTTGCTTGCACGGCTCGCACCACTCGGCCCAGAAGTCGATGACGACCGGCACCTCGGCGGAGCGCTGGAGTACCTCCTGCTCGAAACCCGCCTCGTCGACGTCGAAGATCAAACGGGCGGCGCCGGCCGCCCCGGCGTCGCCCCCATTGCGCGCGGCTTCGGCGCGCGTCTGCTCCGCCTTCTGCTTCGCTTCCCCGGCCGCCTTCACCGCGGCGAGGTCGACCACTCCACTCATGGACATATTCCGTGGCTGCATGGGTCCATCCTCCCCCTTTCGCCAGGCGATCGGTAAAGCAAGTTGTGCAATGCACGGACTGGGCCCGCCCACAGCCCCCCGCCGGTTTGCGGGGCATACGGTCGAACTCGGCCAAAAAGTCTGGAAAGGTACCGCGAGGTCCTCGATCGGCGCCGGGTCCCCACCCGTGGCGCGCATGGCTGTCGCTCTTTCGCTACGCCTCGTAGCGTAACGGGAACGATCGGCCCGGCAACAGGGCCCATCCGTGATCTCACTCACGGACAACGGCCTCTGGGGAAGCGGGCTACTCGGCGGTAAGGTCGCCGCCATGAATCCCCCGGCCGGCCCCACGAGCCCAGCCGGCGGACCGAGACCCACCGGCGGGCCAAGACCCGTCGGCCGGCCGGGCCGCCCGCGCAGCGCCGAAGCCGATCTCGCGATCCTGGCCGCCACCCGGGCGGCGCTCGTCGAGCTCGGCTGGGGAAAACTCACCATGGGGGATGTGGCGGCCCGCGCCGGGGTCGCCAAGACCACCCTCTACCGCCGCTGGGCGGGCAAGAACGAACTGGTCGTCGATGCGGTCGCGGCCCTCTTCGACGAACATCTCGACCTGCCGGACCGCGGCAGCCTCCAGGCCGATGTGGAGGGCGTGGTGCTGCGCTTCGCCGCCCTGCTGGAGCGCCCGGAGACCAAGACGGCCCTGATGGCGGTGGTCGCCGAGTCCACCCGCGACGACGCGCTGCGGGCCCGTATCCGCTCGGCCATCGTCGACCGGCAGAAGACGCTCGTGCTGCTCGGCCGGGCGCGCGCGCAGGCCCGCGGCGAGCTGCCGTACGAGGAGGACCCCGCGACGGCGGCCCGCAACGCGGACCTGATCTTCGACGTCATCGCGGGCGCGGTGGTGCACCGCGCCCTGGTGAGCGCCGAGCCGGTGGACTGCGACTGGGCGCGCACCTTCACCGCGCTGCTGATGGCGGGCCTGGGGGCGGCCCCGCCGCAGCGTACGGACGCGCCCGACGCCTGAGGCGCGTCCGTACGCCCGTACGTCCCGTACCGGTCA
>NZ_JBHVHQ010001165.1:0-2127 GCF_042800135.1 Streptomyces sp. NPDC057654
CCCCGAGGCCGCGCCGCCCGCCGCGCCCGGCGCCCGGCGGGCCGTACGGACCACCGGCCTGCTGGTGGGGCTCGTCCTGCTGGCGGTGGCCGTGCTGGCAAGCATCTCCATCGGCGCCAAGCAGATACCGCTCGACCAGGTGTGGCACGGCCTGTTCGAGGCGACGGGCACCCGTGACGACCACATCGTGCGGGGGCTGCGGCTGCCGCGTACCGCGATCGGCGTGGCGGTGGGCGCGGCGCTGGGGCTGGCGGGTGCGGTGATGCAGACGCTGACCCGCAACCCGCTCGCCGACCCCGGCCTCCTCGGGGTGAACGCGGGCGCGTCGGCCGCCGTGGTCACCGCGATCAGCCTGCTGGGCGTCACCTCCTTCACCGGCTATCTGTGGTTCGCGTTCGCGGGCGCCGGGATCGCGGCGGTGGCGGTCAACGCGCTCGGCGGCAGCCGGGCCGCGACGCCCGTACGCCTCGCGCTCGCCGGCACCGCCGTCAACGCGGCGCTCTTCGGGTACGTCAACGGCCTCCAGCTGTGGGATCTGAGCGCGCTGGAGACCATGCGGCACTGGTCGATCGGCACCCTCGCGGGCCGCCGCGGCGATCTGCTGCTGCCCGCGCTGCCGTTCCTGGTCGTGGGCGCGCTCCTCGCGCTGGCGCTGGCCCGGCCGCTGAACGCGATGGCGCTCGGCGACGACACCGCGCGCTCGCTGGGCGCGCACCTCGGCCGTACCCGGGTGCTGTCGATCGTCGCGATCACCCTGCTGTGCGGCGCGGCGACGGCCGTGTGCGGGCCGATCGGCTTCATCGGGCTGATGATCCCGCACGCGGTGCGGGCGTTCTGCGGGCCGGACACCCGCTGGCTGTTCCCGTACTGCGCGGTCTTCGCGCCGGTGCTGCTGCTCGGCTCGGACATCGTCGGCCGGGTGCTCGTACCGCCGTCGGAGATCGAGGTCGGGGTCGTGACCGCGTTCCTCGGCGGCCTGCTGTTCATCCAACTCGTCCGCCGGCGCAAGGTGGCCCACCTGTGAACGTCCTGCGCGCACCCGCGCGTCCGAAGGCCCCCGCCGCCGTGGTGGTGCGCTCGCGCGGCGGGCTCTCGCTGCGCTTCCAGCGGCGCGCGCTGCTGGTCTGCGCGGTCCTGGCCGTGCTGGGCGCGGCCCTCGTGGTGCTCTCGCTGGGCATGGGCGCGTACGAGCTGAGCCCGGCCGAGGTGGTCCGTACGCTCTTCGGCGACGGCCCGCCCGGCGCGGACTTCGTGGTGAACGAGCTGCGGATGCCGCGAGTCCTGGACGGGCTGCTGGCGGGTTTCGCGATGGGCATGAGCGGCGCGGTGTTCCAGTCGCTGTCCCGCAATCCGCTGGGCAGCCCGGACATCATCGGCTTCGGCAGCGGCGCGTCGGCGGGCGCGCTGGTCGCGATCATCGTGCTGGAGGCGGGGACCGTGCAGACCGCCGTCGGCGCGGTGGCGGGCGGCCTCGCGACGGCGTTCGCGGTCTATCTGCTGGCCTGGCAGCGCGGCGTGCACGGCTACCGGCTGGTGCTGATCGGCATCGGCGCCTCCGCGGTGCTCTCCTCGCTGACCAGCTATCTGTTCATACGGGCCGATATCGGCAAGGCCGCGGAGGCCGCAACCTGGATGATCGGCAGCCTGAACGGGCGCGGCTGGGGCGATGTGCGGGTGGCGGCGCTCGGGATCGTGGTGCTGGTCCCGGTCGTGCTGGGGCTCGCGCAGCGGCTGTCGATGCTGGAGATGGGCGACGAGGCGGCGGCCGCGCTGGGCGTCGCCCCGGAGCGCAGCCGGGTGTGGCTGCTGGCGACCGGTACGGGGCTCACCGCGATGGCGGTCGCGGCGGCGGGCCCGATCCCGTTCGTGGCGCTGGCGGCGCCGCAGCTGGCCCGGCGGCTGACGCGGTCGGCGGGCCCCAATGTGCTGCCCGCGGCGTGGATGGGCGCGGTGCTGGTCACCGCGGCGGACTGGACGGCCCAGCGGGTCTCGGGGTCGGCGATCCTGCCGGTGGGGGTGGTCACGGGCGTCGCGGGCGGGCTGTATCTGGCGTGGCTGCTGTTGCTGGAGCGGAGGTCTGGGCGGCTGTGACCGGTGCCGCCGCGCTGTCCGGGGTACGCCCCGGAC
>NZ_JBHVHQ010001166.1:0-2123 GCF_042800135.1 Streptomyces sp. NPDC057654
CGGGCCGGGCCGGCTCTCGGAGCCTCAGAGCGCGCAGCCCTCGCTGTCGACCCGCTGGGTGGCCTCGCGGCCCCTGCCGACGTCCTCCCGGACCTCGTTCGCGGTGAGGGCGTACCCGGTGTTGGCGTCGTCCAGGGACTTGGCGAAGACCACGCCGTAGACGCGGCCGTCCGGGGTCAGCAGCGGGCCGCCGGAGTTGCCCTGCCGTACGGTCGCGAACAGCGAGTAGACGTTCCGGCTGACCGTACCGCGGTGGTAGATGTCCGGGCCGTTGGCCTGGATGCGGCCGCGGATGCGGGCCGCGCGCACGTCGTACGAGCCGTTCTCCGGGAAGCCCGCGACGATCGCGCTCTTGCCGCTCGCGGCGTCCGGCGTGGAGAAGCGCAGCACCGGCGCGTTCAGCGTCGGGACGTCCAGGACGGCGATGTCGCGCTTCCAGTCGTAGAGGACGACCGTCGCGTCGTGCAGCCTCCCCCGGCCGCCGATCTGGACGGTGGGCTCCTTGACGCCGCCGACGACGTGGGCGTTGGTCATCACCCGGTGCGGCGCGAAGACGAAGCCGGTGCCCTCCAGGACCTTCCCGCAACTGGGCGCGGTGCCCACGACCTTCGCGATGGAGCGCTGGGCGTCCTTCGCGACGGGGCTCGACACGAGCCCCGGGTCGGGGGCCGGGACGTCGGTGATGGGCTCGTTGGAGAAGGGCGCGAAGACCTGCGGGAAGCCGTTCTGCGCGAGGGCCGAGCTGAAGTCCGCGAACCACGTGTCGGCCTGCCTCGGAAGCACCCGCGCGACGCCGAGCAGCACCTTGGAGTTGCGGACCTCCTTGCCGAGCGTCGGCAGGGAGGTGCCCGCGAGCGCGGAGCCGATCAGCCAGGCGACCAGCAGCATCGCGACGACGTTGACGAGCGCGCCGCCGGTGGCGTCCAGGGCGCGCGCCGGGGACCAGGTGATGTGGCGGCGGAGCCGGCTGCCCAGGTGGGTGGTGGCCGCCTGGCCGACCGACGCGCAGACGATCACGATGATGACCGCCGCGATCGCCTCCCAGGTGCTGGGCGACGTCTCGTCGGTGGCGCTCTGCCAGATCACGGGGAGCAGGTAGACGGCGACGAGACCGCCGCCGAGGAACCCGATGACCGAGAGCACGCCCACGACGAAGCCCTGCCGGTAGCCGACGACCGCGAACCACGCGGCGGCGAGCAACAGCACGATGTCCAGCACGTTCACCGAAAAAAGCCTCGCCTTGGTGTCGTCATGTTGTCGTTGGACCGCCCCGCCGTACGCGCGTGGGGACGCCGTGCCGGCTCACCGTCTCACGCACTCCAGTCGAGCGGCACCCGCTTCTCCCGGTCCCAGGGCAGCTCCCAGCCGGAGTAGTGCAGGATCCGGTCGATGACGCTGGCCGTGAACCCCCAGACCAGGATGTCGGCGACATGGAACGACGGGCCGCGGTGACCGCTGGGGTGCACGGTCGTGGCCCGGTTGGCGGGGTCGGTGAGGTCGGCGACCGGCACCGCGAACACCCGCGCCGTCTCGCGCGGGTCGACCGGCATGACGGGGCTGGGCTCGCGCCACCAGCCGAGCACGGGCGTCACGACGAAGCCGCTCACCGGGATGTACAGCCGCGGCAGCACGCCGAAGACCTGGACGCCGGACGGGTCGAGGCCGGTCTCCTCCCGCGCCTCGCGCAGGGCCGCGCGCAGCGGGCCCTCGCCGTCCGGATCGCCGTCCTCGGGGTCGAGGGCGCCGCCGGGGAACGAGGGCTGCCCGGCGTGCGAACGGAGGCTGCCCGCCCGCTCGGTGAGCAGCAGGACGGGGCCGCGGGCGCCGTCGCCGCCTTCCCCGCCGCCGCTGCGGGAAGCGCCGTCGCCACTGCGGGAAGCGCCGTCGCCGACGCCGGAAGCGACCCCGGTGCCACCGGAGGTTCCCTGGCTATCGCCGGAAGCGCTCTCGCCGTCGCCGAAGAGGACCAGTACGGCCGACTGCCGGCCGCCCGTCTCCGGGGGCAGAAAACGGCTGAGCTGCCGCGGTTCGATCGTCTGCGCCGCCCGCGCCACGGGCATGAGCCACTGCGGCAGCCCGCGCGTGCTGACGGCGGCCGCGCCGCCGTACGTACTCGTCACTCC
>NZ_JBHVHQ010001167.1:0-2121 GCF_042800135.1 Streptomyces sp. NPDC057654
CAGCGGAAGGGAGTGCGGCTTCCAGTGGCGTCCCATCGCCGTCCCACGCAGTCCGGGCTTACTCAGGCCACCGTCGTCTCCGTGGCCGTCGCCACCGCCGCCGCGGCGCTGGCGGCGACCCCCGCCGGCGCCGAACCGCGGGAGCACACCGCGCGGGCCAAGACCGTCAAGGCCCAGGTGGACCGGCTCTACGAGCAGGCCGAGCGGGCCACCGAGCGGTTCAACGCGGCGGGGGAGCGCAGCGGGCGCCTCCGCGGCCAGGTGGCGCGGATCCAGGACCGCGCGGCCCGCGGCCAGGAGCGCGTCAACCGCATGCGCACCGCGCTCGGGGCCA
Source organism: Streptomyces sp. NPDC057654 (assembly GCF_042800135.1). Taxonomy (NCBI): domain Bacteria; kingdom Bacillati; phylum Actinomycetota; class Actinomycetes; order Kitasatosporales; family Streptomycetaceae; genus Streptomyces; species Streptomyces sp. NPDC057654. The sequence continues at coordinate 335 of NZ_JBHVHQ010001167.1, forward strand.
TCGCCGGCGCCCAGTACCGCTCCGGCGGCATCGACCCGAGCGTCGCCCTGCTGCTCTCCTCCGACCCGGACGGCTATCTGGAGAAGGCCGCCACCCTCGACCGCCTCTCGGGCCGCCAGGCCGGGCAGCTGCGAAGGCTCCAAGGGGCCCAGCGCGCCCTGGGCCAGGAACGCGTCGAGGCGTCCCGGTTCCTCGCCGACCTGGAGGACAGCCGCAGAGCGGTCCAGGAGCACAAACAGGACGTCGAGCGGAAGCTCGCCACCGCGCGCAGACTGCTCAACTCGCTGTCCGACGCCCAGCGCCAGGAGTACGACCGGGCCTCGCGCTCCGCCGCCCGCCCCACCACGCTCCCGGACATCACGGGCGGCGCCGCCGCGTCCGGGCGGGCCGCCGCCGCGGTCGCGGCCGTACGCGGCGCGCTGGGCTCCCCGTACGTATGGGGCGCGTCCGGCCCCGGCTCCTTCGACTGCTCCGGGCTGATGCAGTGGGCGTACGGGCGGGCCGGAGTCTCGCTGCCGCGCACCTCGCAGGCCCAGCGGAACGCCGGACAGCACGTGCCGGTGAGCCAGGCCCGCCCCGGCGACCTCGTCGTGTACCGCGACGACGCCAGCCATGTCGGCATGTACGTGGGCAACGGACAGGTGGTGCACGCCCCGTACCCCGGTGCGTCGGTCCGTACCGATCCGGTCGGCATGATGCCCATCTCCTCGGTCACCCGGCCGTAGCTCCTGCCGCCCTTACGATCGGGGAGTGGCAGCTCAGAGGTGGCGGGTGGGGCGGCGGGCGGCGGTCTCGGCGGCGGTGGCGGCGCTCGCGCTGCCGGGGCTCGCCGGATGCGGGTCCGCCGGGAAACCCGACACCGGCACGCAGGGCGTGCAGCGCATGCTGGACCGGCGGGCCGCGGCCGTCCGGGAGCGGGATGAGACCACATATCTCGCCACCGTCGACCGGGACGCCACGGCGCTGCGGGCGCGGCAGCGCAAGGTGTTCGGCAATCTGTCGCAGGTGCCGCTGGCCTCCTGGGAGTACCGGGTGCGCGGCACCGGCGGCTTCACCCCCGCGGCGGGCGGCGGCAAGCGCCTCGCCGTACGGGCCGATCTGCGCTACCGGCTCGCCGGGTACGACACCGCGCCCGTCACCGTCGAGCGGAAGCTGACGCTGGCCGAGCGCGGCGGCCGGTGGTACGTGGCCGCGGAGGAGAGCGGCGGCAGCCAGCTCTGGGACCAGGGCCCCGTCACGGTCGTCCGGGGCGCGCACAGCCTGGTGCTGGGCGTCGGCCAGGACCGTGCCAAACTGCGGGCGCTCGCTGCGGACGCCGACCGGGCCGTGCCCGCCGTGGACGCGGCCTGGCACGGCTCGTGGGCCCACCGGGTGGTGGTCGAACTCCCGGCCTCGCTGGAGCGGATGGCCGGACTGCTCAGCGCGCCCCCGGCCTCGTACGGCGGCATCGCGGCCGTCACCACCGGTGAGTCCGGCAGTACGGGCGCGGCCCCCGCCGACCGCGTGATCGTCAACCCCGAGGCGTACGGGACCCTGGGCACGCTCGGCCGCCAGGTGGTGCTCACCCACGAGACCGCGCACGTGGCCACCCGCCCGTTCACCTCGTCGGCCACGCCGCTGTGGCTGTCCGAGGGGTTCGCGGACTGGGCCGCGTACCGGGCCACCGACCGTACGGCCCGCCAGGCCGCGCCCGAGCTGGCCCGCGCCGTGTCGCGCGGCGAGACGCCCGCGAAACTGCCGGCCGACGCCGACTTCGGCTTCGCGGGCGAGGCGCAGCGCCTCGCCGG
>NZ_JBHVHQ010001168.1:0-2115 GCF_042800135.1 Streptomyces sp. NPDC057654
GTGGACGAGGACGACTGAGCGGCCCCTCGGAGCTCTCGCTCCGAGGAACGGACTGGACCGGCGCCTCCGGGGGAGTAAAGCGCCGGTCCAGCCGGCTTGCTGTCCGCGGCGCTCAGGCGTCGCGGCGGCGCAGGACGACCGTGGCCGCGGTCAGGAACGCGGCGGCCCAGGCGACGAGGATCAGCAGCCCGGTGACGGGCCCGTACAGCTCGGCCTCGTCCGCCATGAACTGCGAGCCCGCCGCCTGCGGCATGAACTGCGCCAGGTCGGTGAAGAAGTCGGCGGGGATCGACTGGAGGATCATCGGCACGATGAGCAGCAGCAGGAACAGCGCCGTGATGGCGCCGGCCGAGCTGCGCACGACGGCCGCCAGCCCGATGGTCAGCACGCTCAGCAGCGCCAAGTGCAGCGCGATGGCCAGCACTTGGCCGACCACATAGGACATCTCGAAGGTGGAGGCGTCCATGGCCGCCCCGCCCGTGGCCACGCCGATGACGGCCAGCACGATGCCCGCGCCGAAGGCGACGCCGCCCAGCGTGATGCTCTTGGCCACCAGCATGCGCGCCCGGTTGGGCACGCACTGAAGGGTGTTGGTGATGCTGCCGGTGGCGTACTCGCCGGTGACGGAGAGCATCGCCAGGGCCGCGACGACGAACTCGACGCCGTAGACGGTCGCGAGGGTCGCCGGGCGGGCGACGGAGGCCGTCGCGTCGTGTGTGACGGTGCCGATGCACCCGGCCGTCACGGCCATCACGGCCGCGGCGGTGAGGAGGAAGTACCAGGTCGAGCGGAGCGACCACAGCTTCGTCCACTCGGCGGCCACGGCTCCGGGCAGGCCGCCGCCGGAGGGCCGGGGTGTGGCGCGGGGCGCGGTCGCGGGGGAAGTAGTCAGCGAGCTCATGATCGGACGCGGTCTCTCTGGTCGGTTCGGTGCGACTGGGCGGTTCGGTAGGACTGGGCGGTGCGGTAGGGCTGGGCGGTGGTGCGGCGGTCAGACGGCAAGTTCCCGCTCCCCCTGCTGGGCCGGCTTCTCGCCGAGCACGGCGTGCTGCTGCTCTCCGTACTCGACGCTCCCTGAGGTCAGTTCCATGTACGCCTGCTCCAACGAGGCTTCGACAGGGCGCAGTTCATGGAGCCGCACATGCCGCTCGTGGGCGAGGTCGCCGACGCGCTCCACGCTCAGGCCGGTGACGACCAGTTCGTTGGAACTCCGCCACGCCACGTCGGCGGCCTCCTCCAGCAGCCGGTTCGCCAGCATGTGCAGGCCCTCGGCCTCGGGGCCGCGCACCGTGACGGAGTTCCGGGAGCTGCGGGAGAGGATGTCCGCCATCGGGGCGTCGGCGATGAGCTTGCCCTTGCCGATGACGACCAGCCGGTCGGCGGTCAGCTCCATCTCGCTCATCAGGTGGCTGGAGACGAAGACGGTGCGGCCCTCGGCGGCCAGCGAGCGCAGGAAGGTGCGGATCCACAGCACGCCGTCCGGGTCGAGGCCGTTGACCGGCTCGTCGAGCATCAGCACCTCGGGATCGCCCAGGAGGGCCCCGGCGATGCCCAGCCGCTGCCCCATCCCGAGGGAGAAGGACCCGGCCCGCTTCCCGGCGACCTCGCCGAGCCCCGCGACGCCGAGCACCTCGTCCACCCGCTTGGCGCCGATGCCGTGGCTGCGGGCCATCGCCAGCAGGTGCTGGTACGCGGTGCGCCGGGGGTGCACCGCCTTGGCGTCGAGGAGCGCCCCGACCTCGCGCAGCGGGTGCGCCAGGTCCGCGTAACGCTTTCCCTTGATGAGGGCGGTGCCGGAGGTGGGGTGGTCCAGACCGAGGATCATGCGCATCGTGGTGGACTTCCCGGCGCCGTTCGGCCCCAGAAATCCGGTGATCTTACCGGGCGCGACCTCCAGCGTGAGCTGGTCGACGGCGGTCTTCTCGCCGTACCTCTTCGTCAGGCCCTGAAGGGTGAGCATCGTGGTCCATGTCCTCTCCGGCGGTGCGTGAGAAGGACGCTACGGGCCGGTGAGCACGTGGTCAGGACACCTTGGGCAGGATCCGACCCCCACTTTCGTCAGGTCGTCCGGCGGACTCGCGCGGCGTGCGCAGGCGGCCGGCCACGGGCTCGTAC
>NZ_JBHVHQ010001169.1:0-2111 GCF_042800135.1 Streptomyces sp. NPDC057654
GGAACAGGGGGCGGCCGGCCGACGGTCCGCTGACGCGGATTGCCGCGTGCCTCTGCGCGCGTACTAGACGCTGGTGGAGATCACGGCGTTGATGCGCTGCGGGTCACCGCAGATGATCAGCAGCACACCGGCACGGGCCATCGCCGTCGGCAGCGCGGCGGACACGGCGTCGTCCGCACCACCGTTGACGGCGACCACCACGACCGGGCGGGCCTTGGCCCGCTCGGCGGGGGCGGCCGCGTGGAAGACGTCGTCACCGGCGTCATGCTGCGCCCAGTAGGACGCCTCGCCGAAGGACAGCTCGTGCGCCGCCCACGGGTGCGGGTCTCCGGTGGTGAGCACCAGGATCTCGCCGGGTGCCCGGCCGGAGTCCAGCAGCAGGTCGACGGCTTCGTCGGCCGCGTCCAGAGCCCCCTCCGCGGAGGCGGGGATCAGCTGGATCTGCGGCGTCGTGGAGGCGGCCGCGGGGGCCGCCTGGGCCACTGCGGTCGCGGCGGCCTGGGAGGCGGTGGCGGCTTCGGCGGCCGGATCGGCTGCCGGAGTGTTCACCGCCGCATCGCGCGGGGTGCGCTGGGACGGGGTCGTGGCCGAACTCCGGCTCGGGCCCGGAACACCGGGCCGCTTCGGGGCCGGACGAGGGCCGGGACCAGGGACAGGACGGGGGGTCGGCGCGGTGCGGCCGGCGGCCGGAGTAGCGCGGGGACCCGGGACACTCTCGTGAATCTGAGGCTCCTCGGGGATGAGAGGCATGGGCTGATGTTAATCAAACGCCGGTGCGGGTCGCGTCGGCGGGTGGCGGCCGGACCGCTCAGATATCGAAACCGAGCTGGCCACTGGCCTCCAGAGCAGCAGTTTCCGGGGCACTGCGAGCCCGCTTCAGGTGCCGCCATCGAGGCAGCGCATCCAGGTAGGACCAGGACAATCGGTGGTGCGGGGTCGGACCCAGCTCGGCCAGGGCGGCCTGGTGCACCGGCGAGGGGTATCCGGCGTTGTCGCCGAAGGCGAAATCCGCGTGGGCGACGCCGAGTTCGGCCATCATCGTGTCCCGCGTGACCTTGGCGATCACGGAGGCCGCGGCGACGGCGATGCAGGACTGGTCGCCCTTGATGACCGTACGCACGCGCCAGGGCGCTCCGAGGTAGTCGTGCTTGCCGTCGAGGATCACCGCGTCGGGCCGTACGGGCAGCGCCTCCAGGGCCCGCACGGCGGCCAGCCTGAGGGCGGCCGTCATGCCCAACTCGTCGATCTCCTGCGGCGAGGAGTGGCCGAGCGCGTGCGCGGTGACCCACGTCAGCAGCTCCGCCGCGAGCACGGTGCGGCGCTTGGGGGTCAGCAGCTTGGAGTCGGTCAGCCCGGCCGGGGCGCGGCGCAGGCCGGTGACGGCGGCGCACACGGTGACGGGACCTGCCCAGGCCCCGCGTCCGACTTCATCGACTCCGGCGACGGTCTTGGCTCCGGTGGTGGCACGGAGCGAGCGCTCGACGCTGTGGGTGGGCGGTTCGTACGGCATGGCGCGAGCAAGCGTACGCCCCTTGAGCCGCCGTGTCCGCCCCCGGTACCGGTCAGATCCGGACGCGGGGTGCCGGACCGGGTCCGGAGCGACGCGTCAGCGGGCTCGAACGGTCACTTCTCCCCGGCCGGGAGCCAGTCGGGCAGCGGCTCCGCGCGCTCCAGCCACGCGGCCGGCGGGGCGCCCCGCTCAGCCGACGCGACGATCCCGCCGACGATGGCGCAGGTGGTGTCGACGTCCCCGCCCACCTGCGCGGTGGTCCAGAACGCGGTCTCGAAGGAGTCGAGGTTGCGGGCGGCGGCCCACAGGGCGAAGGGCACGGTGTCGTGGGCGCTGGTGCGGCGGCCGCAGCCGAGCACCGCGGCCACGGTGTTCGCGTCGCCGTAGTCGAGCATGCCGCGGGCCCGGCGCAGTCCGGCCTGGACGGCGCTGCGCGGTACGAGTTCGACCACCGCGTCCAGCAGGCCGCCCGGGTTCGGGGGCTCGGGGGCGGCGGCCAGGGAGGCCGCCGCGGCGACGGCCATCGCCCCGGCCACGGCCTCGCGGTGCTGGTGCGTGGTGTAGGCCGAGATTTCCGCCTGGTGCGTCGCCTGCTCCGGGT
>NZ_JBHVHQ010001170.1:0-2110 GCF_042800135.1 Streptomyces sp. NPDC057654
CGGGCGGTCGTCACGGTTGAAGGAGCGCGCCGGACGGTCCCGGTCGCCACCACGGTTGAAGCCACCGCCCGAGCGGTCGTCACGACGCTCGTACGAACGACCGCCACGGTCATCACGCCGGTCATCCCGACGGTCGTCGCGGCGCTCGAAGTTGCCCCGCTCGTCACGGCGCTCGTTCGCCTGGGCCGGCACCGACGCGGCGGCGGCCGCGGCCGTCTCCTCGGCCTTCTCGGTGGCGGCGGCCTCGGCGGCGGCGGCCACGGCGGCCTCCGGGTCCTCGCCGCGCTCTCGGGCGGAGCGCGCCCGCAGGCGGTCCGCCTCCTCGCGCAGCTCGGTCGCGCGGCGCTGCACCCGCTCCAGCTGCCGGCCGAGGTCCTGGACCTCGCGCTCGGCCTGCTTGGCGGCGTTGTTCGCGGAGTCGGCCTGCACCTCGGTCAGCGAGCGGGCGCCGGTGATCTGGGCGACCTCGTCGTCGAACGCGCCGGCGCCGCCGACGATGTGGCGCGAGGCGTCCACGCCCGCGTCCTCCATCAGCCGGAAGATCTGCTTGCGCTGGTGCGGCAGGGCGAGCGAGACGACGGTGCCGGACTGGCCCGCGCGGGCCGTACGGCCGGAACGGTGCAGGTAGTCCTTGTGGTCACCGGCCGGGTCGACGTTGAGCACCAGGTCGATGCCGTCGACGTGGATGCCGCGGGCGGCGACGTCGGTGGCGACGAGGACGTTGACGTAGCCGTCCTTGAAGTCCGCCAGCGTGCGGGTGCGCGCGCCCTGCGTCATGCCGCCGTGCAGCGCGTCCGCGCGCACACCGGAGTCGATCAGCTGCTCCGCGATGCGGTCGGCGCCCAGCTGGGTCCGGACGAAGATGATCGTGCGGCCCTTGCGGGCGGCGATGGCGGCGGTGACCGGCGCCTTGTCCTTCGGCTTCACGACGAGCACGTGGTGGGTCATGGTGGTGACCGCGCCCTGGGCCGCGTCGACCTCGTGGCTGACCGGGTCGGTCAGGTAGCGCTTGACCAGGGTGCCGATCTCGTTCTCCATCGTGGCGGAGAACAGCATCCGCTGGCCGCCCGTGGGCACCAGGTCGAGCAGCTCGGTGACCTCGGGCAGGAAGCCCAGGTCGGCCATCTGGTCGGCCTCGTCGAGAACGGCCACCTCGACCTTGTCGAGGGTGGCGGCGCCGCGGTTGATGATGTCCCGCAGCCGGCCCGGGGTGGCGACGAGGATGTCGACGCCGCGCTCCAGGGCGTAGATCTGGTTGCCCATCGAGGTGCCGCCGCAGACGACCTTCATCTTGAGGCCGAGCACGTCGCCGTAGGGCTGGAGCGCGTCGGCGACCTGCATCGCCAGCTCGCGGGTCGGGGTGAGGATCAGGCCGCGGGGGCGCTTCTTCTCGGTGTGGCCGTCGGCCAGCTGGGTCAGCAGCGGCAGGCCGAAGGAGAGGGTCTTGCCGGAGCCCGTACGGCCGCGGCCGAGGATGTCCTTGCCGGACAGGGCGTCCGGGATCGTCGCGGCCTGGATCGGGAACGGCGTGGTGACGCCGTTCTGCGCCAGCTTGCGGACGATGTGCTCGTTGAGCCCGAGGTCGCCGAAGGTGATGGTCGGCTCGGCGGCCTCATCTTCGACGGCTTCGGCTTCCTCGACTGCTTCAACGGCTTCGACGGCTTCGGCAGCCTCGGACACCGGGGTGTTCTCGGTGTTCTCGGTGCTCACTGCGTGCTGTGCCTCTGCTGCACTCTCAACGCTCTCGTCGTTCACGGCGTTGTCGGCGGAGACGGCTGTGCTGGAAATGGACATGCGAAATGCGAAACCTTCCGGAGTCTCGGCACGCGCCCAAGCTCCGTGTCGGCTTCACAAATGACCGCCTCAATGCGGTCAGCCACGGCAAGGTAAGGAACGCGCCACGCGGCGCGCTTCGGTTCGGCGCCGGGCAAATGGGATCAAACGATCTACCACCATACGCACCCCACCCCGCGCCACGCAAGTCGCCCCCTGATCAGCCGCCGCCGCAGGCCGCACGCCCCGCCGCGCAGCCCCCGCCGTACGGCCTCGCCACACGGGCTCGTCACACGGCGTACGTCATACGCCGCACGCCGTACGTGCGCTACGCCAC
>NZ_JBHVHQ010001171.1:0-2103 GCF_042800135.1 Streptomyces sp. NPDC057654
GTGCGCTCCGGTTCCGTCGCCTCCTGGCCCAGGCCCACGCTGATGCGCCGCGCGGCGTCCCTGACCTGCCCGCCCAGCTCCTGGTAACGCCACGCGGGCAGGCCGAGTTTGAGGCCGGTGATGCTGATGGCGCCCGCGCAGACGCCGAGGTGGTCGCGGACGGGGGCGCCGATGCAGATGACCCCCTCGGCGTCCTCCTCGTCGTCGAGCGCGTAGCCGAGCCGGTCGATGTCGCGCAGGTGCGCGAGGAGGGTCGCCGGGTCGGTGATGGTCCGGGCGGTGCGGCGCGGCAGTCCGAACCGCTCGACCACGAGAGCCGCCTCGGCGGGGGAGAGGGCGGAGAGCAGGGCCTTGCCCAGCCCGGTGCAGTGCGGCAGTTCGCGCTGTCCCATGCGCAGGTCGAGGCGGATGCGCTGGTCGGTCTCGACCTGGTCCACCACCACGGCGTGGCCGCCCTCGGGCACCGCGAGGCGCGAGGCCATGCCGGTGACCGAGGTCAGTTCGCGCAGTACGGGGTGGGCGACGGTCCGCAGGGACACCTGGGACCGGGCCCGGTCGCCGAGCCGCGCGAGCCCCATGCCCAGGCGGTAGCGCCGGCTCATGCCCTCGCCGTCGTCGGCGACGAGCCCGTACGCCCGCAGGGTCTGGAGCATGCCGAAGGTCGCGCTCTTGGCGATCTTGCAGGCGCGCGCGACCTCGGTGACGCTCATGCCCCTGCCCGGCTCCGCCGTGGCGAGGGCTTCGAGGATGTCCGCGGCCCTCGCCACGCTCTTGACCCAATATTTCGACGGCTCTGACGGCTCTGACGGCTCTGACGGCTCTGACGGCTCTGACGGCTCTGCTGGTTCGGCCCGGTCTGCCGGCTCCGACGGCTCTGCCGGTTCCGTCTCGGCCGGGCCTTCGCTCTTCGCGCTGTTCGTCATAGCTGAACAGCGTAGTGCCTTCTCGCGGGATTCCGGGGCGAGTTCACGCCGAAAGTCGCACGGAAAAGGGGTTGACCTCCGCGATTTTCGGCCCGTACGATCCTGACTGTTCTGGAGTACAGAACGCTGTTCTGAAGAATTTCCTGCGAAGACTGCCGGCGGATGGCGCCATGGCTCCCGGGGACCGGGCAGGACCCCGAGGGCCGAACGACTATCGACGCAAGGAGCACCGATCATGAGTTCAGGCCAGGACGGCACCACCGCCGAGCGGCTCGCCCGGCGGGCCCGCCAGGTCGTGCCCGGTGGCGTGAACAGCGGCCAGCGCAGCATCCCCGGTCTGACCGACCTCGTCGTCACCGGCACCGGGGGCGCCCGCTTCCGCACCGCCGACGGACGGGAGTTCACGGACTTCCACGCCGCCTTCGGCCCCCCGCTCCTCGGCCACAACGACCCCGACGTGGCCCGCGCCGCCGAGGAGGCCGGCCGGAGCCTCGGCCATATGGGCGTGGGCGTCACCGAAGGCGAGGTGCTCCTCGCCGAACAGCTCGCCGAGCTCATCCCCTCGGTCGACAAGCTGCTGCTCACCTCGACCGGCAGCGAGGCCACCTTCCACGCACTGCGCGTCGCCCGCGCCGCGACCGGGCGGCGGCTGGTCGTCAAGTTCCAGGGCTGCTACCACGGCTGGCACGACGCGGTCAGCCTCAACGTCATCTCGGCGCCCGAGAAGGTCGGCGGCCACGACCCCATCTCCACGGGCATCCTGCCCGAGGTCCTCGCCGCCACCCTCGTCCTGCCCTTCAACGACAGCGAGGCGGTCCGCACGGCCTTCGCCGAGCACGGCCAGGACATCGCCGCCGTCATCGTCGAACCCGTGCCGCACAACGTGGGCGCCCTCTTGCCGTACCAGGAGTTCCTGCGGACCCTGCGCGAGGAGACCACGAAGGCCGGCAGCGTCCTCGTCTTCGACGAAGTGATCACGGGCTTCCGCCACGACCTCGGCGGCTGGCAGCGCATCAGCGGCGTCACCCCCGACCTCACGACCCTCGGCAAGGCCATCGCCAACGGCGCGCCCGTCGCCGCGATCGGCGGCCGGGCCGACCTGATGGACCTGTTCTCCACGACGCCCGGCGCCCCCGCCTTCTTCGCCGGCACCTACAACGGCCACCCCTCGGTCGTGGCC
>NZ_JBHVHQ010001172.1:0-2094 GCF_042800135.1 Streptomyces sp. NPDC057654
GATTGTAGGTGTGCAGCCATTGTGGGTAGGCATTGCGTCGTTCGGTCTCGGATTGGTAGGGCCTGGCGTAGGCCCATTCGTCGAGGAGGGTGCGGGTAGGGTCGGCCGAGCGGCGAGGTCCCTGCTGGACAGGGCCTTTTCCGCTCGGCCTCCCTCCGAACCGGACGGGCCCGATTTCCGAGCATCCGGCTCTCCAGTGACTACTGCGTGAGCATCGTGTTCGGCTTCCCGGTGTGGATGCGCTCGTGACAGGCGCCGCAGACCACGAGGGCCTTGCGCCGGCGTCTGGCCATGAGGTTCGCCCAATCGGGGGACGGCCCGTCCACCCGGCTGAGGTCGTTGAGTGACCTGATGTGGTGAACCTCCACCTCACTGGCCTGCTCGCAGACTTCGCACCGATTTCCCTGGAGTCGACGGATCAACTTCTTGTGGGGATAGACGGGACCTGCCAGACGGTCGGTCAGTTCCGCCGTCTTCTGCCGCTTGAGAGGAATCCCTCCGAATCGGGCCACCAGTTCCTTCCTGTTGTCCCGTGGCATACGAGCCTCGAAACAAGTGCGCGGACCGTGGGGCGTCTGGATCTTGGCCTTGAAACGGGCCGCCATCTTCGACACCGTCGAGCCGTGCTTTCGCGCCAAGGTCCGGAGCATAGAGGTCTCCATGACCCAACGCAGCCGGTGAAGTCGGAAGACGTCACCGGCCATCAGGTAGTACTGGACGACGCCCCGGTACTCAATGGCGAACTTCCCGACAATGACATGATCGGTCTCATTCACGAGCGAGTTCCGGCAAGCGGGTTTTCCGCGTGCCATGTAAGGGGCGGACTTGGCCTTGATAACGCCGACGGGCACGTGCAGGACGATCGTCCCGTTAAGGGATCGGCGATTGCGCCGATCCGTCGCGGACGGCCGTCGTGTTCTGCGGTCCGTACTCGCCGTCGATATCTCATAGCCGAGGAACCGTGCCCTGCCTGTTCGGGCATGGGTGATCAGCGTCTTCTCTTGCGACAGTTCCAGCTTGAGGTCTTCACGCAGGAACGTCGCCAGACGCCGTTTGATGTCTTCGGCTTCGGCCTTTGGCCCAACAAACCCGAGGAGGGTATCGTCGGCATAGCGCACGTATCGCAGCCTCCGATAGTCAGGATCGTTGGGGTCCTGGCTGGGGAGGCGATGCAACCGCTTGTAGAGCGACCGCACTTCGGCGCGGTCGCCTCTGTGGTGGGCACGTGCGATTGCCGATTCCACCCGGCGGTATTCCGTGCTGCGTGCCCGGAGCCTGCCTCGGGTGTATTCCGGGATCAGTGTCTGCTCGACGTAGATATCCAGCTTGTGCAGGTAGATATTGGACAGGACGGGTGACGCCACGCCGCCTTGCGGGGCTCCGCTCAACGTCGTGTGCCAGGTCCAGTCCTCCAGGTATCCGGCCGTCAGCATGTTCCGCACCAGCCGCAGGAACCGGCTGTCGTGGACCTTCTCGCCCAGGATCCGGAGCATGACCTCATGGTCGAGGCTCCCGAAGCAGTCGGCGATGTCGCCCTCGATAAACCAGGTCGTCCCCGTCCAGGTGTTGACCACTTCGCGAAGTGCGGTGTGGCAGCCTTTCCGAGGACGAAATCCGTGGGACCTGCCGGAGAAGACCGGTTCGTAATACGCCTCCAATAGGAGCCGCATCACTTCACCGACCAACTTATCCGACCAAGTAGGCAGGCCGAGAGGCCGAGTCTTCCCGCTCTGTTTCTTCGGGATGTGGACTCGCCTCGCGGGGTGGAATCGGTAACGCTCGTGGCGCATCGCATCAATGATGCGGTCGATCCGACCCATCGACATGCCATCCACGGTCTCCTGCGTGGCCCCTGGCGTCATCGCCCCCTTGTTGGAGTAGATGCGCCCGTAGGCCAGCAGATACAACTGCGGGTTGAACATCTGTCGAAACAGTTCCTCACACGGCAGACCGCGCCTGCCGCGCTCACGCAGGACACCCAGCACCGTTTCAGCGCTCTGGTCGGGTGGCCGGGGGGAATCTCACCCCCCGGCTCCCACAGATCCCGGCGTGAGCCTCTCGACTCACCGGGCTCTTGTCGTCCTGATCACCACG
>NZ_JBHVHQ010001173.1:0-2086 GCF_042800135.1 Streptomyces sp. NPDC057654
CCTCGCGCCGCCAGTGGATCTCGTCGCTCGGCGTGGCCAGGGCGACGAGCACCTCCCGGGCGGAGGGCGCGGCGCTGCGCTCCAGCGCGGTGAGCGCCTCGGCGAGCAGGTCGACGGCGTCCGGGAAGCGGCGGCTGTCGGGGACGAGCAGGCTGGCGCCGCCCGCGGGCCCGCCGGGCGGGGCCCAGTGGGTGTAGCGCCCGGCAGCTCCCCCGCGCCGCCGCCAGCCGTGCCGGGCCAGCAGCGCGCCGAGGACGGCGGGGTCGACGTCCTCGGCGGTCAGGGGACGTGTGGGGTGGACGGGGTGATCGGTCGGCCGGTGCATCAGGGGGTCTCTCCCTCCCCGACCCGCGCCATGATCTCGCAGAGCGCGCGGTCGTCGAAGACGCGCGTGGTCGGAATCCGCACGGTGGTCCTGCGCCTGCCCGTCACCGGGTGTCCGGCCAGGTTGGTCCAGTAGCAGCAGTGCCGCAGTTCGAGACAGTCGTGCCCGGCCCGCAGCCACGCGTCCTGGGTCCGCGGTACGAGCATCACGACGAGGATCTTGTGGACGGCGACCGGGGTGCGCGCGAGCTTGGCGAGGTGGCCGTTGTCGAGGGTGAAGGAGAAGGCGGGGCCGCCGGGGCGGGGCGCGATCTGGTACGTGCATTTGAGCTGCACCTTGATCGTCACCTCGTCGTCGACGGCGTGGCCGGGCGCGCTGTGGCTGACGTGCCAGTCGATGCCGCTGTCCGGAAAGGGCTGGGCCAGCGAGCAGCCCGCGGCGGCGGTGACGGCGTGCAGATAACCGACTTGCAGGGTCTCCATGCAGGCGGTGGTGGCGAGCGAGCCGCGCAGCGGTGCGAGCCGCCCGGGCGGGCGCCCGCCCGGGTCGGGCTGCGTGAGCGCCATGGCCGATTCGACCTCCGGGCTTCACCGATCCATCGGGTCCGTACACCTGTGTTGTCTCCCCGTGAACTAACCGCCAAACAGGGGCGGTTCGGACACGCCGTTCGCCGGGTATCACCCGGTGGGGCGGGGAACCAGCCAACTGCGAGGGGAATGCGAGGAGTTGTGGACAAGCCGTGCTGGTACGAGGGACCGCTCGCCGCCTTCGACACCGAGACCACCGGGGTTGACGTCGAGAACGACCGCATCGTGTCGGCCGCCCTCGTCATGCAGTCCCAGCCGGGCACCGCGCCCGCGATCCGGCGGTGGCTCATCGACCCCGGCGTGCCCGTGCCCGCCGGCGCGACCGAGATACACGGCCTGACCTGGGCGTATCTCCAGCATCACGGCCGCTGGCCGGCGCCGGTGATGGAGGAGGTGGCGCGGGCCCTGGCCGCCGTGTCGGCGCGCGGTACGCCGCTGGTGGTGATGAACGCGCCGTTCGACCTGACGCTGCTCGACCGGGAGCTGCGGCGGCACCGCTCCGCGACGCTGCCGGACTATCTGGGCACGTCCCCGCTGTGCGTGCTGGACCCGCGCGTTCTCGACAAACACCTCGACCGCTACCGCAAGGGCCGCCGCACCCTGACGGACCTGTGCGAGCTGTACGGGGTCGAGCTGACCGGCGCCCACGAGGCCGCGGCCGACGCGCTCGCCGCGATGGAGGTCGTACGGGCGGTGGGCCGCCGCTTCGCGAGCCGGCTCGGGCGGCTGAACGCGGCCGAGCTCCACGCCCGTCAGGCGCTGTGGCACGCGGCCCAGGCGCGCGGCCTCCAGGCGTGGTTCGCGACGCAGGGCGCGCAGGAGGTCTGCGACCCGGCGTGGCCGCTGCGCCCCGAACTCCCGGCCGCCGCCTGAGGGCGCGCTCAGCGGACGCGGCGGGTGGTCCACAGCCCGACGCCCGCCCCGAGCGCGCAGAGCCCCGCCATCACGCTCAGGACCAGTTGCGGGACGCTCTCGCCCATCAGCAGGCTCGCCGCCACATTGACGGCGAGGCAGGCGGTGAACACCGTCCAGAGCGTGGCCCTCATCGCTGCGTTCATGGTCTTTCGCCCTCCGGAGGTCGGACGGCCGGGCGGCCGTTCTCGGACTCCTCGAACGCTAGGCGGGGGCGGTGCGCCCGCACGATGGGGAACGCACCCGTCCCATGGTGTACCTC
>NZ_JBHVHQ010001174.1:0-2086 GCF_042800135.1 Streptomyces sp. NPDC057654
GTCCTGGAGGTCGTGCGGGCCGTCGCGGACGACCTCGGTGAGCCACTGGAACCCGTCGTCGAGGTCCGCGCCGGGCTGCTCGACGAGGCCGTCGGTGCACATCAGGAGGGTCTCCCCCGGATCCAGCTCCATGGCGGTGACGGGGTAGTCGAGCCGGCCGAACTGGGCGGACAGGCCGAGCGGCAGCCCGCCGGGGAACGGCAGCCGGCGGCAGGTGCCGTCGGTGTGCCGCAGCAGCGGGTCGATGTGCCCGGCCCGTACGAGCCTGAGCTCACCGGTGGCGAGGTCGGCCTCGGCGTAGGCGCAGGTGGCGAAGCGGTCGGTGTCGAGCTCGTGCAGGAAGAGCGAGGCGCGGGCCATGACGGTGGCGGGCGCGTGGCCCTCGGAGGCGTACGCCCGCAGGACGATCCGCAGCTGGCCCATGACGGCGGCGGCGTGGGTGTCGTGGCCCTGTACGTCGCCGATGACCGCGCCGACGCGCCCGCCGGGCAGCGGGATGACGTCGTACCAGTCGCCGCCGATGTCCCGGCCGAGCCGCGCGGAGCGGTAGCGGACCGCGAGCTGCGCGCCGGGGACGGAGGGGATGCGGCGCGGCAGCATGGCCTGCTGGAGGCCCTCGGCGAGGTCGTGCTCCTGGTCGAAGAGCATGGCGCGGGCCAGGCTCTGCGCGATGCTGCTGCCGAGGGCGACGAGCAGGGCGCGCTCCTCGGGGGTGAAGCCCTGCTTGTCGCGGTAGAGCAGGCCGAGCGCGCCGATGGGGCGGGCCTGGGCGATGAGCGGCAGATAGGCGGCGGCGGAGAGTTCGAGCGCGTCGATGTGCTCCCACAGCTCGGGGTAGGAGGCGGCGAAGTCGTCGCGGGAGCCGATGAAGCGGGGCGCGAGGGTCCGTACCACCTCGCTCATCGGGTAGTTGTCGTCGATCCGGGTGTAGCGGGTGCCGGGCACGAAGGAGTCGGTGGGGCCTTCGGCGACCAGATGTATGCGGTTGCCCTCGACGAGGCCGACGACGAGGCTGTCGGCGCCGAGGCGCTCCAGGCCGGGGGAATCGCTGAGGATGTCGATGACGTCCTGCACGGTCCGGGCGTGCGCGAGGGCGGCGGTGGTCCGTTCGATGACGGCGCTCTGGTGGCGGCTTCCGGCGGGGGCCTCGCGGCGCTCCACCGAATGGGCGAGTTCGGCGGTGGCGTCGCGGAAGACGCCCAGGATGCGGTGCGGGCGTCCCTGCTGGTCGCGGCGGATGTGGCCCTGGATGTGGGCCCATCTGGGGGTGTCGTCGCGGCGCCGGATGCGGAAGTACGCCCCGTAGGAGGCGCCGCCGGATTTGAGGGCCCGCGCCACGAGCCCGTCGAGCCGTAGGGACTCGGTGAGCTGGACGCGGTCGAAGAGGGTGTCGGGGTTGCCGTCGTACTCCTCGGGGGTGAGGTCGAAGACGGCGAGGGCGGCGGCGTCCAGGTGCATGAGCCCGCTGTCCAGGTCCCAGTCGAAGGTGCCCATGCGGTTGAGGGCCAGCGTCAGGTCCGGGTGCGCGGGCCAGTCGCCCGGCAGCGATACGGCGGCCGGCGTCGCTCCCCGATCAACCATGGGGCCACTCTGTCACCATTTGTCCGAACTTTCGACGCGAGAGCCGTCCGCACAGGCCCGGTCGGACGACGGGGCCGGTCGCGCGTACGGGCCTCCGCGCGCCCCGTCCGTACGCGCGCGGCCGGCGCACCACGGGCGCGGCGCCCGTCACCCCCTCAGTGCCGCACGGACATCGCCTTCGTGTGCTCCCGCACCTGATCCGGGGTCAGGTAGGCGTCGGTGTACTCGAAGTCGCTCAGCGTCGCGGGGCGTCGGCGCTGGAAGCCGGTGCGGACGAAATCGTCGCCCGCCGTGGCGTTCAGCAGCCAGTTGGTCACCGTGCGGATCTTGGCGACGTTGGTGCGCAGCGCCATCAGGTGGTAGCCGCGGGCCACGGCCTGCGCGGAGATGCCCTTGAGCTCGATGCCCAGCGGCTTGGAGACGGCGTCCTTGCCGCCGAGGTCGACGACGAGGCCGAGGTCCTTGTGGACGTACGGGCGCAGCGGCGCGCCGCGCAGGGTGGCGG
>NZ_JBHVHQ010001175.1:0-2076 GCF_042800135.1 Streptomyces sp. NPDC057654
TCCCCGGCCGCTTCCCGCCCGGGCCCGCCGGGGGCGGTACGCGCCGCGGCCCCCGCCGGGCCCCGAGACGCGAAGGGGCGCCGGGCACGTACGATGTGGGCATGTCGTTCCTCCGCCGCCGCAGCGCCGCCACGCCCACCGGGCCGGACTTCGACGTCCTCGCCATGGACCCGGGGGACTGGCCCGGGGACCTCGGAGCCGGGCTGCTGCCCGCGCCCGACGGCAGCTGCCAGGGCGTCTTCCTGCGCTACGACCTCTTCGGCGGGCGCGGACCCGCGATGATCATCGGCAATCTGCCCGAGGGGTCCCCGGCACGCGACCTCTCCGACGGGCAGGTGCCGTTCGAGGTGCAGCAGCTGCTCGCCGCGCTCGACAACGACGAGCCGGTGCACGTGGTGGAGACCGAGGACACCCCGGTCATGCACGAGGACAACCTGCTGATCGTGAAGCGCGTCAAGTGCTCCGAGAGCCGCATCTCCTGCGCCCAGTTCGACCGCAGCGACGGCGTGCTCGTCACCATCGCCAGCTGGGACCGGCCGATCACCGACGAGCTGTACCAACTGCTCAAGCCGCTCCCCGCCGAACTGTTCCAGCAGGGCTGAGCGCGGGGCCGATCCAGCGGGGGCGATCCAGCAGGGCCGAGCGCGGGGCCCGGCCGTCGCCGGACCCCACGGCCCCGCACGTCATCCGTCCGCGTGAATCACCGGCCGGAGCGCCGCAGCGTCACATCGGCGGCCCGTACGTAGCCGACCCGGTGCCCCACCTGGATCTCGTAGTACACGTCCTTGCCGCGCACCACCTTGTGCCCGGCCGGGTCGAACGTCGCCGCCCACAGATACTCGGCCGCCGCCCTGCCGCCCACCGCGTACGCCTGCCCGGCGAGCAGCCGGTACGGCAGCGGCGAGACGCTCTGCACCGGCACCCCGGCCGGGTACGCGGCCTTCTCCGGGTACGCGCGTCCGTACACCGCAATCCCGCCGGGGCGCCGCTTCGGGACGGCGACGAGGCCCTTGGCGTCCACGGCGGTCGGCCGGGCGTGCGGGTTGCGGAACCACGCCTTCTGCCCGAGGTACCAGATCGCCGTCCAGTCGCCGTGGCGCCCGGCCAGGGCGAACCGCTGCCCGGTGGAGGCGCGGGCCCCGGTGTCGTTGACGCCGGTCGTGGAGTCGCCGCCGTCGGGGCGCAGCCCGATGTCCTTGACCAGCGGCGCGTGCTCGCGCGGCGCGGTGTGCAGCCGGACCGCGCCCGAGCCGTGCGGTGCGCAGGTCTGCCCGGCCTTCTCGCAGTCCGTGTACACGGGCTGGTGGCGGGCGTATTCCGGCGCCACCGTCACCAGTCCGCCGCGCGGGCCCGCGGTGCGGTGGAAGGGCCTGCCGAGCAGCTCGAAGTAGTGCGCCCAGTCCCAGTACGGGCCGGGGTCGGTGTGCATGTCCTTGACCGAGGCGGCCGTTGTGCCCGGCACGTTGTCGTGGCCCAGGATGTGCTGCCGGTCCAGCGGGATGCGGAGCTTGTGGGAGAGGTACTTCACCAGCCGGGCCGAGGTGCGGTACATCGCCTCCGTGTACCAGGCGTCGGGCGCGGTGAGGAACCCCTCGTGCTCGATGCCGACGGACTTGGAGTTCACGTACCAGTTGCCGGCGTGCCAGGCGACGTCCTTGGTGGGCACGTGCTGCGCGATATGGCCGTCCGAGGAGCGGACGGTGTAGTTCCAGGAGACGTACGTCGGGTCCTTGATCAGCTTGAGGGTGGTGTCCCAGGTGCCCTCGGTGTCATGGATGACGATGTAGTCGACGCGCTGCGACTTCGGGCGGTCGGCCAGGTCGTGGTTGCCGAAGTCGTCGCCGTTGCCGAACCGCTCGTACGGGGCCGGGACCGACTCGCACGCCACGGACCGCGGGCACTCGACGCCGCGGCCGGCATGCGGGGCGGCGGGCAGGCCGAGCCGCCGCAGCTGCGCGGTGTCGGCCCGTAGCGAGGGAGCGGCCGGGAGCGCCACGCGCTGGCCCTGGTCGGTGGTGCGGGACTGGCCGCCGCGCAGGACGTCGTAGACGTCGCCCGCGAACACGGCGGCGGTAG
>NZ_JBHVHQ010001176.1:0-2074 GCF_042800135.1 Streptomyces sp. NPDC057654
GTGACATCGAGGAGGCCGGCGCGGCTCGTCGGCGACGCGAGATGCCGGGTGACGTCCACGAACAGCCGCCCCCCGGCCTCGGCCATCGGGCGGGGCGTCGTCATCTGCCAGAAGGACAGCCCCAGGGGCTTCATGGCGTCGGTCATCATCTGCTGATGGCCGACGGAGAGGTAGACGTGATGGTCCGTGTCATCGACCTCCGGGACGGGGAACAGCGTGGTGATCGGCCGGCTCTGCACGATCTGGAAGCCGTCGTCGACCAGGCACCACTCGATGTCCTGCGGGCGGCCGAAGTGCGCTTCGATCCGCCGGCCCAGCTCTACGAGCCGTACGACCTGCGCGTCCGTCAGCGCGGGCTGCTCCTGCCGGGCCTGCTCGACCGGCTGTTCCTGTGTCCCGCCGCCCGGCGCGGCGTGGAGCGCGCGCTGCTTGACGGCGATCGTCCTGGAGACGACGGCGCCGTCGGTCACTTGATGGACGTCGGGGGTCATCAGGCCGGAGACCAGGGCCTCGCCGAGGCCGAAGCCGGCCTCCACGCAGCTGATCTTCCGGTTGGACGTCACGGGGTCGGCCGTGAAGAGGACGCCGGACGCCTGGGCGGCGACCATCCGCTGCACCACCACGGCCATGTGGACCTTGCGGTGGTCGAAGCCGTTGCGCAGCCGGTAGGCCACGGCGCGCTCGGTGAACAGTGAGGCCCAGCAGCGGCTGATGTGCCGGAGGACGGACGCCGGCCCCACGACGTTCAGGTATGTGTCCTGCTGGCCCGCGAAGGAGGCCGTGGGCAGATCCTCCGCCGTCGCGCTCGACCGCACGGCGTAGGCGGCGCCCTCGCCGAGCCCCTCACCGCTCCCCTCGCCGAACCGGACGAGTGCGCTGTTGACCGCCGCCGTCACATCGTCCGGGACGGCGATTGCTTCGATCGCCCGGCGGACCTCCGCGCTGTGCGTACGAATGGCTTCCAGGTCGTTCGGGTTCAGGCGCGAGAGCCGGTCCAGTTGATCGTCAATGGCCGGTGCGTTCTCCATGATGCGGCGGAAGGCGTCCGTCGTCACGCAGAAACCGGCGGGTACGTGAACGCCCTCGATGCGCGAGAGTTCCCCCAGGTGCGCGCCCTTGCCGCCGATGACAGCGCCCTGTGTCCGGTCGATCTCCCGGAGCCCCAGCACGTAGCTGCCCATCCGTTCACCATCCCCATGTATCAACAAAAAACGCTTACTTCGCGAACCGGCTTTTTCGGAAAGTTCCGGCCGGGGCCGACCATTGTGCGGTACGACCTGGGCCTTGCCACAAGCCCCCCAGTGCGTTATATGTTGAAGATGGAAGGAGTGCGTTCACAGTCGTTCGCACCCGTTCGTGCGTGAGCGCGCTGACCAGGCTGCGCCGCACCGGCCGAATACGGCCTGACCGCTCCGCTCCGGCGTCGAGCTCACCATTCACAGCAGGCAACCGGGCCAACCACCGGATCAGCACGTTCCGACAGACCCGCACATCCGTCGTATCCCCGATGGCGCGTCCGTCTCGTGAAACTCGTCATCACCACTGGTCACAGCCTGTTTCGGCTCTCTGGTGCACCTGCGTCGCCCGCGCTACTTTCTGAGCCGTGATGCTCGTACAAGCACACCGCGATATGGGGGAACACATTGCGTAGGTTCGCTGCATCTGCCGCAGGAATGGCTCTCGCCCTGGGGGCTCTCGGACTCACCGCGGCTCCGAGCGCCAGCGCGGCGACGCCCTGTCCGTCGGGCGCCGTCTGCATCCGCGAGACGAACGGCACCATCCTGAACAAGAACATCTTCTACAGCTACGGCAGCCACAACCTGTCCAACGTCACCGGCGTCCGGGTGCTCGTCAACAACCAGACCGGAGGCGCCGGCTTCCAGATCTGCAAGGGGTACAACGGGACCAACTGCTCCGTCGTGTATCGCAACAAGGGGGAGTACGAGCCGTACGACTTCACGCCCATCAACTCCGTCGTGCTCGTGCGGTAAAGGCAGTAAAGGCAGTAAAGGCAGTAAGGGCAGGGTGAGGTAAGCCGTCGGAGTTCCTGCGGCGGCGCCCTCCAGCGGATAGG
>NZ_JBHVHQ010001177.1:0-2072 GCF_042800135.1 Streptomyces sp. NPDC057654
GCCCGTCCGGCGGCCGCCGGCGCCGCTGCCCGGACCGAGCTCGCCGACGGCCGGGGCGACGCCCTTGATCATGTCTTTCGTCAGTGCCGATGCGGCGGACGGGCTTGTAGTTTGGGCAGGGTGATGGGGCAGCTCGTTGATCAGGTGAACCGCCGGCGCCACGAGGTCTCCTCGGCCCTGGCCGGGCTGAGCCGCCGCGAGCGCCTCGCGGACCTCGTGCTGTGGGCCGGCCTGTGCGTGCCCGTGGGCTACGACCTGATCCGGCTGCCCGCACCGGCGCTGGCCGTGTACGCGGGGATGCCCGCCCTGGCCCTCGCCATGCTGCTCTCCCGCGTGCTGCCGCTGCTCTCCCTCTACATCACCGTGGCGCTCAGCCTCTGCGTCACGCTGAACCTCTTCAACTCCTCCTTCTGCGTGGCCATGCTCGTCATGGGCTATCTCGTGGGACGCAGGATGCGCCAGGAGCGGCCCGCGCTCGTCGGCTTCGCGGTGATCGCGGCGGCCGGACTGGCGGCCGTGGCGGCGAGCGGCGAGAACCTGTGGACCTGGTTCACGATGGCCGTCACCCTCGGCCTCAATGTGCTGCTGCCCTGGATGGCCGGCCGCTACCGCCGCCAGTACGCCGATCTCACGCGGGCCGGCTGGGAGCTGGCCGAGCGCATGGAGCGCGAGCAGCAGATCGTCGCGGACCGCACCCGGCTGCGGGAGCGCTCACGCATCGCCGGCGACATGCACGACTCCCTCGGACACGAACTGAGCCTGCTGGCGCTGCGCGCCGGGGCCCTGGAGATGGCCCCCGACCTCGACGAGCGCCACCGCAAGGCCGCCGGGGAGCTGCGGGCCGCCGCCGCGAGCGTCACCGAGAGCCTGCACGACGTCATCGGCGTGCTGCGCGAGGACGCGGAGACGGCCCCCAAGGCCCCGGCGCGCGAGTCCGTCACGGATCTCGTGGAGCGCGCCACCGCCTCCGGCCTGACGGTCGCCCTCACCGAGGAGGGCGAGCCGGTGCAGCTCGCGTTCATGGTGGACCGCGCCCTGTACCGGGTGGTCCAGGAGTCGCTGACCAACGCCGCCAAGCACGCGCCGGGCGCCGCCGTCACGGTGTGCATCGCGCATCTGGCGGACGTCACCGAGGTACGGGTCGTCAACGACCCGCCTCCGGTGCGGCCGGACGCCTCCTCCGCCTGGCACACCGGTCTGCCCTCGGGGAAGAACGGGCTGGTGGGGCTGCGCGAGCGGGTCCGGCTCGCGGGCGGGACGCTGCACACCGGCCCGTACGAGGGCGGTTTCGAGGTGGAGGCGCGGCTGCCGCACGCGGCGGGCGCGGCCCAGCCGCAGGGGGAGGAGAGCGAGAGCGAGGACGCGTCGGAGTCCGCGTTCCAGCGGCGGCACGCGCAGCGCCGGGCCCGTCGCGGCCTGAAGCAGGTGATCTTCGTGCCGCTGGTGGTCGCCGCGGTGCTGGCCGCCCTGATGGGGGCCTTCTCCTACATCCAGACGGAGCAGTCCGTCCTGGACTCGGCGAGCTACGAGCGGCTGCGTGTCGGGCAGCGGCGGTCGGAGGCGGAGGACCTGCTGCCGTCGCTCCAGACGGACGTGCCCCCGCGCCGTGACGTGAAGCCGATGCCGCACGGTTCCACGTGCCGCTACTACCGGATGTCGCGGGAGCCGGACCCCACCCACGCCTACCGGGTGTGTTTCGCACACGGCCGGCTGGCGGCCAAGGACGTGGTTCCGCTTCCGGGCGACTGAGGCCCGTTCAGGCATGGCCGAATCCGGTCCGCGCGCGTATTCGTACGCGGGCCGGGTTCGGCATACCGTAATTGACCTCGGGGAATCATGTTCCGGTCGGTTGCGGGTCTTCTGTCGTTCGGGCGGACTTTTCTCCTCCGTTTATAGCGGCCATTGACTCCAAATCGATCACTTGTCTACTGTCGATTCCACGCTCGCCCGTCGAGGTGCCGACGGGCGGGGACAACGGGGTAGGCGGCCGCACGGTTCGCTCGGCGAACGCGGCAGCCTTGGTTTGACGGACGGGGGACCGCGCGTGTCACGCGCCACGGGGAGGATTGCGG
>NZ_JBHVHQ010001178.1:0-2071 GCF_042800135.1 Streptomyces sp. NPDC057654
CTCGTCACCGCGGCGCCCGGTACAGCTCCCGTTCCGCCTGTGTGAACGGCGGGCCCGGCAGCGGTGCGGCGCCCGGTCCGCGCAGGACGGCCAGCGCCACGGCGGGGCGGAGCAGGGCGTCGAGCGGGGCGGAGAGCGTCATGACGTCGATCATGGCGCGGGCCACGGCGGGCCGGCCGGTGGCGGCGCGGGTCAGCCGGTCGAAGTAGCCGCGCAGCAGCCGGGCGGCGACCGGCGGCTGGTCGCCGATCGCGCCGGGGTAGCGGATGTCCTGCCCGGTGGCCAGGTCCCACGCGTTGTCGGCGGTACGGGCCAGGGCGCGCTGCGCGCGCCGGGCGAAGCCGGGGTCTGCGAGGCCGCCGTGTGCCAGCTCCTGGCGGAGGGCTTCGGCCCCGAGGGCGGCGACCGACATGCCCTGGCCGTAGACCGGGTTGAAGGTGGCCACGGAGTCGCCCGCGGCGACGAACCCGTCCGGCCAGCGCGGCAGTTGCTCGAAACGGCGACGGCGGTTGACGGTGCTGTGCGAGACGAACACGTCGGTGATCGGCTCGACCCCGGCGATGAGGTCGGCGAGAACGGGGTGGTCGAGCTGCCGGCAGAATCCCTCGAACCCGTCGGCGTCCGTGGGCGGTTCGCCGCCGCGCGTGCCGGAGGCGGTGATCAGCCAGCGGCCGTCCTCGATGGGGACGAGCGTCGCGCCCTGCGCGGGGCGGTCCAGGCCGGCCTTGGGCTGCACGCTGACGACGGGGAAGTTCTCGGATCCCGCCGGGGCGCGGAACAGCCGTGTGGCGTAGGCGAGTCCGGAGTCGACGCGCTCCTCCCGGACGGCGGGCAGGCCCAGTTCGCAGAGCCAGTGCGGGGCCTGGGAGCCGCGCCCGGTGGCGTCGACGACGAGGTCGGCGGCCAGGTGGGCGACACCGTCCGCGGCCTCCGTGTCGCGGACGCGCACGCCGGTGACGCGCCGGGCGTCGCCCAAGAGCCCGAGCCCGTCGGCGCCGTCGCGGAGGGTCACGCCCGGCCTGGCGAGGACCTGTTCCCGTACGACCCAGTCCAGCAGGTCGCGGGTGCAGGCCATCAGATACTGCATCTCGGGCCAGCGGGGCAGCCAGCCCTTCGCGGACAGCGCGACGAGGCCGGTCGGCAGGGAGATGCGGCGGGCGCCCGCCGCGATCCACCGGTCGGTGGTGCCGGGCAGCAGCGATTCGATGACGCGGGCCCCGCCCGACCACAGCAGGTGGGCGTGGCGGGCCTGCGGAATTCCCTTGCGCGCGGCCGGTGTCGAGGGCAGCCGGTCCCGGTCCACGAGGGTGACCGAAGCGCCGTGTTCGGCGAGGACGGCGGCGGCCAGCAGCCCGGCGAGGCCGGTGCCGAGGACCACGGCGCGGAGGTGCGGGGCGGCGGAGGCGGTGGGGTCGATCGGGGCGGCTCGGCGGGTCGGCTCGTTCATGGCCGGTGTCCTCCTGGGGGTGCGGCACGGTACGCGCGGCGGTGACGGCCTTGGCTCCGGCACCCATTGTGCTGCGCCCGGTACGCCGGGTGCGGGAAATCAGCAGCCGCGTTCGGGGCAGGCGAACTCGCACCACACGCATTTTCCGGCCCCCCGCGACTCCACGCCCCACCCGTCCGCGAGCCCGTCGACGAGCAGCAGTCCGCGCCCCGAGACGCCCGCCTCGCCGGGCTCCCGGCGCCGCGGCATGGCGCTGGACCGGTCCTCGACCTCGATCCGCAGCCGCCGGCCACCGTCGGTACCCGTGCCCGTGCCCGTGCCGGGGAGCATCCGGATGGTCACGACGGCGGCCCCGTCGGTGTGCAGCAGGGCGTTGGTGATCAGTTCGTCGGCGACGAGCTCGATGTCGTCCGCGCGCTCGCGCGCGCCCCACGCCCGTACCGCCGCGCGGATCATGTGCCGGGCGGCGGACAGCGCCTCGGGGTCGGCGGACGCGATGTGCTGCTGGAGCCGGCCGCCGCTCTGCGCGGCGGTGCCCGTACGGCGCATCAGCAGGACGGCCAGGTCGTCCTCGCCGGAGCGCTCGTCGACCCTCTCGCACAGCTGGTCGGCGAGGTCCTGGCC
>NZ_JBHVHQ010001179.1:0-2069 GCF_042800135.1 Streptomyces sp. NPDC057654
GCCCTCGCAGCGAGGGCAGAACCAGCAAACGATCACGACTCAATACAGGCCCTAGAGCCCGTCGCCCGGCGGGGGCCGTGGTGCCGTTTGGCTCAGATATCCGTGGCCCTGATGAATGCGACGAAGTCGCTCCATGCTGCGCTGCTGAAGACCAATGCCGGTCCGTGCGGGTCCTTGCTGTCGCGTACGGGTATGACGCCGCGCGTTGCTGCGGTGGCGGGTGTCCATTCGAGGCAGTTGCCGCCATCGGGCTGCTGCGGGTGCTCTTGTGCCACGCGGCGCGCTTGAGGTCGTCAGCGCGCATGGAATTCGTCGCTCTTCACCTCGCTGATGAACGCGGCCCACGCGTCGGCTGAGAGGACCAGCGCGGGTTCGTCAGCGTTCTTGCTGTCGTGGACAGGGATGATGCCGGGGCAGTCTTCGGCCACCTCCACGCAGCTTTGGTTGGCATTGTTGTAGGTGCTCTTGCACCATGTCCTGGGCTTGAGGTCGCTCTTTCGCAAGGCTACTCCCTGCGGTCCCGAGGCCGCTGGACGGCCTCGCAGAGTTACGTCCTGAACTGATGATAGGTCGCCGACAGGTGCCTGCGAAGGACGCGAACTCGCAATGAGCCCCTGCCGGTTTCGGCAGGGGCTCGTGGTATTGCTGGGCTCAGACGTTCGTGGTCCTGACGAATGCGACGAAGTCGCTCCACGCTGTGCCGTTGAGGACCAGTGCGGGCCCGTCAGAGTTCTTGCTGTCGCGGACAGGGACTATTCCAGAAAAGCCGTCGGCCACTTCGACGCAGCTTTGGCTACCGTTGCTGTAGGTGCTCTTGCGCCAGTTGGCACGCTGAAGGTCAAGCTTGTGCATAGTTTCCTGCCATTTCTGAGATCAGGTCTGCGGATGCTTGTTCGTCAAGCGCCTTGGTCCAGATGTCTTGGAACGCACCGTCGTAGCGTTCCACCTCGTGCGGTCGATCCAGGTAGAGGGCTCCTGTGTAGCCGTCCGAATAGACGGTGGGGGGTTCAGTCGGGCGGCCTTCTCCACTGAGCGGGAATCGGAGAATGGTGAACTGCCCTGTCGCCATACCGTGATGCAGACCAACGCTGAACGGGATCACTCTGATCGTAATGTTGGGCAGCTTGCTGACTTCCACCAGCCGGGCGAGCTGCGCTCCCATGACTTTCTTCCCGGACACGGGGTGACGCAACACCGTCTCGCTGAGGGCGACGTGCAGTGTCGGTGGATCAGTGCCCCTGCTGATGAGCACTTGCCGAGCGACGCGAAGGCTGACGCGCCTCTCGATCTCAGCGGGAGACTCATTCGGATGGTGAGCGCTGATGACGGCGTGGATGTAGTCCTCGGTCTGGAACAGCCCGGGGATCAACTCGCTCTCGTACCAATCCAGCTGTGAAGCCGCCTCTTCGAGCCCGATGTAAAGATCGAACCCTTCGGGGATCGCCTCCCCATAGGCATGCCACCAGCCCCGCGCCTTGGTCTCCTTCGCGAGCCCCATGAGCGCCTCGGTCATGTCGGCCGGTGCGCCGTAGACCTTGCACATGGCCTCAACGTCCAGGCTGCGCAGCGATGTTTGACCTGTCTCGATGCGCCACATCTTCGCCTCGGACCACTCCAGCTTGCTTGCTGCTGCCCGCACGGTGAGCCGGGAACGGTTGCGCAGATCGCGCAAGAACCGTCCCAACTGCCGGCGAGGCACGGTGGATCCGGTAGGCCCATCTGTCATGCGCCGCCCCTTCCTGTCATCCCAATGTGAAGGACTTTAGACACCCGAAATGGAAGCACCGAGAAACCCGGTTCGCAATGGGGGCACCTCTTCGTGGGACATCTGTTCTGAAATCTTGCACACCACCGGTTGCAGCCACATTCTGGTCCGACATCACCCGGACAACAACCGCTTGTGGTGCGGGATATGAGGACGGTGAACCCGATGAGCCCTGGCTCCTCCGAGCAGTGGGACAGCAGTCATCCAGCCGACGCGGCTGACCCGGTGCCGACCAGCGATGCCGACGCGCTGCACGAGCTGATCCAGGCCGGCGGCTTCTGGCGCATAGCGCCGGAGTGGGTTC
>NZ_JBHVHQ010001180.1:0-2055 GCF_042800135.1 Streptomyces sp. NPDC057654
GCCTGGTGCTGGAACACCGGGCAGGGGGTTCTTATGGAGATGCGCCGTCAGTGAGTCCTCTGAGGCAGTCGCAGCCCGTCCATGCCCAGAGCATCCGAATCGAAGCTGACGTTCATGGCGGCCAGCCCGTCGACGACCTGCTGGGCCGCTACGCCGAGCTCGCGCACGGCGTCGCGGTTGTACTTCCCGAGGATCTGCTCTACGCCGTTCGACTGCGTGATCTGCAGGTTCAGACGTACGCGGCCGTCCGCTTCGCAGACCGCGGCGAACACGTCCAGCTCCAGCTCACCGGCGTACCCGCCGATGCAGTTGTGGAGCATCGCACCCCAGCGGGAGAGCGTCTCGGCATCACGGGCGACGACGATGTTCAGACCGGGGGCTGCTTCCCGGCCGTCCAGCAGTGCGGCCGTCTGCCGCGCCCATTGGTGGCGCTGGGCCTGCTGCGCGATCCGCTCGCGACGGCGGGCCTCCTCGCGTTCGCGGCGCTGACGATCGTGGGCAGCCGTCAGCTCGCGCCGGCGGTTCTCGATCAGACCCAGCGCCTGCACGCGGAATGCCTCGTCCTTCCAGAGGTCCCAGTCGGCGGCCCGGGCCGTGCCTTCGGGAAGCAGCCGGATCTGGTGGTTGTAGTCCTCCATCTCGTGAAAGGCGAACATCTCCTCCTGCATGACGCGCTGGGCCGTGCGGCTCCGGGGGTTGTGCCAGCGCTCGATTGCGGGCAGGCCCCGGACCAGGTGCTCCAGGTCACGGGAGCCGCGGACCCGGCGCTGCCCTCGGGCAGCGATGATCTCTGGAAGGAGGTCGAGGTCACGGATGGCGGCCAGACGGTGAGCCGTGCAGTCGGCTGCATCGGCCAGCGTGCGCCGCGCCTGGTGGACGGGCTCCTTGAGGATCCGTCGCAGCACCGGCTGCGGAGTCCGGCGCAGGATCGAGCGGATGCCTCGCTGCTGCGCGGATGTGAGCGGCAATTCCCGCATCAGGCTGCGGCCGCCGACTGCTCTCGTGGTGCGCATCGCGTCGATGAGCCAGTCCACGGGTACCAGTCCGCGGAACATGGTGAACCAGTTCAGGGCGCTGATGTCCAGACGTTTCACTTCGCTGGCCAGCGGCCGGCGGTAGGCACGCACGCCGAACAGGTTCTTCGCGACCTGCGCATGGTCGTGGGCATCGAGATAGGACAGGTAGGCGGAGGCCTGATAGTGCCCCCGGTCGCCCTTGAGCAGCGGGAAGCGGTCGTTCCAGGCCGGCAGCTCGCCGATGTGTCCGCGGATCGCGGTGATCGCCTGCTCCACAGCGTTGCGGACTTCCCCGGGCTCCGGTCCTTCGAGCCGGCGGGCCTGCGGCCTGCTGTCCATCCAATCCTCCAGTGTCCCGGACAGCCCGTAGATCCAGGAATCGACCACGATCTCGGAGAAGACGTGGCGGGTGGTGGACTTGCCGGTGCGGCGGTCGATCTCACGTAGCACGACGAGGTCTTTCTTCGTACGGGCCATCGACGTGAGCTTCTCGGGGGTCCAGTAGTGGAATGCCTTGCCCGAGGCGCGCATGCGGTGTATGCGCTTGTACAGCGAGACGGCGACGGACGTCCGGCCGTCAGGCAGAGCCCGCGCCAGGATCCTCAGGCTGAGGCCGGAGATCTCGCCGTTGATTGAGGCGGCACCCTGCTCGGCGAGGGCGTCGTCGACATACTTGATGTAGAGCAGGGTGAGCTCGGTGCGCTCGGGCTCGGGCATGAGGGTCTCCCCCGGGACGATGTGATGGATTCGACAGGGAGCCCTCCGGCGCTGCTGTGCAGCGCACTGCCCGCGTCTCAACCGATTTCCTCTCCCTCAGCTCGTCCCCCTGTCAGCCACTCGGGATCACCTGCCGGTTCAAGGCCACGCCGCTTGAAAACCTTTCACCCAGGAATGCACAGCCCCGGCTGACTCGGAGTGAGAAGCCGGGGCTGTGCGTGCGGAAAAGGAAGACCCGTCCTTCCTCCCGCCATCCCCGCCATCCCCGGCTGGGGATGGCGGGGACGCTGCTCCGGTCGAGAGGGCCGCAGTCGTGCAGGGG
>NZ_JBHVHQ010001181.1:0-2053 GCF_042800135.1 Streptomyces sp. NPDC057654
GCCGTTGATGTCGTACGTCGCGCCGGTGATGAAGGAGTCCTCGGCGGAGAGGAACACGGCCAGGCGGGCGACGTCCTCGGGGGTGGCGATGCGGCCGAGCGGCACCTGCGCCGTCATCTCGGCGAGGGTCTCCGGGGAGACGGAGCGGACCATGGGGGTGTCGATCATCGCGGGCGCGACGGCGTTGACGTTGATGCCGTGGGAGGCCAGTTCGGCGGCGAAGACGCGGGTCAGCGAGATCAGGCCCGCCTTGGTCGTGCCGTAGGCGGCGCCGGTGGGCCGGGGCGCCTGGCCCGCGATCGAGGACATGTTGACGATGCGCCCGAACCCCCGCTCGCGCATGTCGGCCGCGACCATGCGCGTCAGGAAGAACGCGGCCCGCAGATTGACCGCGAACACGTCGTCCCACTCCTCGGGCGTGATGTCCCAGAGCGATTTGACCAGCGGCCGGGCCGCGTTGTTGACGAGTACGTCCACCGGGCCCCACTCGCTCGCGGCGCGATAGCCGGCGGCCAGGGCGTCGAGGTCGCGCAGATCGGCGTGGATCGCGAGGATCCGGTCGCCGCTGGGATCCAGCTCGGCGGCGAGCGCGCGGTTGCGGTCGTCGTCGACGTCGAGCGCCGCGACCCGCGCGCCCTCGTCGTAGTACGCGCGCACGAGGGCGGCCCCGAGCCCTTGGGCGGATCCGGTGATCAGGACGGTGCGTCCGGCGAGGCCGGTGGGGAGCATGGGGCGGTTCCTTTCGGGGGTCGCCTGAAGAAGGCGAGGCGGTGCGGGGCGGCTTACGGGGTGGGGCCCGTCAGCGGGTGCCGAAGAACAGCGGGCGGCCGAGGCGTGCCTCGACGCGCAGGTAGCGCCAGAGCCGGCTCTCGCCGACCGGCGTCTCGCGGACGATGCCGCAGACCTCGGAGGCGGTGGCCACGTCGGGCACGTCGGCGAGGATGTAGGAGGTCCAGGGCCAGCCGGGCGTCGCGCCGACCATCAGCTGGTCGTCGTCGAGAGTGCCGAGCACCGTGATGCCGAAGCGTTCGGCGAGCCGGTCGAAGGCGGGCGTGATCGCGGCGGCCACCGCGGCGCGCTCCTCGTCGCCGGCGTTGAAGAACTCCTGGGTGACGGCGATGCAGAAGAGCGTCCGCAGCGGCGCGCCGCCGCCGTCCTGCTCCGGCCCGCCGGTCGCGGGCGCTGGGGTGGGGGAGGCGTCGGTGGTGTCGTGCACGGCGGTCTTCCGTCTCTGTGGGGAGCGTCCCGGGGGAGCGCTCTGCGGGGGATGCTGCGGGGGTCCGGCGGCGCGGCTGATGAGGGCGAGGATGCGCCGCAGGGCACAGCGTTGCACCGCCCGAACATTTACAGGATCATCGAAATGACAATCCGCACGCTAACACCCAGTTTGAGAGATCTCTAAATGTCCCCCTCCGTGCGCACCCTGCCCGCGCCGCCCGCCGGCTCACGCCCCGCCGACTCGCCGCCGGCCGACGCGGACCAGCCGGACGCCGCCGACCTGTGCCTCGGCGGCCTGCTCACGGCGTTCAGCGAGCCCCTGCGTCAGCTGATCGTCCGGCGGCTGGCCGTGGAGGGGGAGGTGGGCTGCGGCGACATCGAGCTGCCCGTGACGCGGGCCACCGGCTCGTACCACTTCCGCATCCTGCGCCAGGCGGGCTGGACACACACCCGGCGCATCGGGCGCGAACGCTACATCTCCCTGCGGAGCGCGGACGTCGAGGAGCGCTTCCCCGGCCTGCTGCCGACGCTGCTGAAGGCGGC
Source organism: Streptomyces sp. NPDC057654 (assembly GCF_042800135.1). Taxonomy (NCBI): domain Bacteria; kingdom Bacillati; phylum Actinomycetota; class Actinomycetes; order Kitasatosporales; family Streptomycetaceae; genus Streptomyces; species Streptomyces sp. NPDC057654. The sequence goes on from NZ_JBHVHQ010001181.1 coordinate 1,762, forward strand.
GGAGGCGGACGAGGTGCGCAGGGACGCCAAGGCGGCCGAGGCCGCGAAGGCCGCCGGGTGAGGCGGCGCGCCCCGGCCGGCGCCCCGGCGGTCGTGGCGTGTTCACCGCCTTGCCGCTCCGCAGTGTCGCGATATAGCGTGAGTGCGCAGTTGGGTCCGTATCGCTGAGGAGACCGCCCATGCCCGATCACGCCGCCGCCCCGGAGCCCCTCCGCGAGCCCGACCGCCCCGCCGCCCCGGTCGCGGAGGCCCAGGCCCCCGCCGCCCCGGCGACCGCCGCCGAGGCTCCCGC
>NZ_JBHVHQ010001182.1:0-2039 GCF_042800135.1 Streptomyces sp. NPDC057654
ATACGGAGAACGGCAAGGGGCCGCCGTCCGGCATTGTCACCATGGCCCGCGCCTGCTGGGGGTTCAATCCGTATTTGAGCGGTAAGCCGGTCTGACTGCTCGGCATTCGAATGACCTCTCCTGTGTCAACAGCAGCTGGTCGGCAGGCGGCCGGCCGTGCGCCGGACGGGCCGTGCGGCGGCCGGGCGGATTGCCCTCCGTCAAGGTAGCGGCAAGTCGGTGGCGGCCGTCAACCCGGGAAACACGGCCGCCGGACCCCGGCGCGTGGCTGCCCGAGGTGTCCCCTTGCTGTCGGGGTAGCGCTCCCATACGCTCCAACGAGCTGGCCGCGAACGGGAAATGAACCGGTTCGCCGAAGGAGGAGCCGCGCCGCCTTGGACGTAGAGAAGAAATCGGATACTCCGCAAAGAGTATTACCGGCGGGGCCGGCCCCGACAAGCTTTTGGTCGCGGTTCGCGCTCGTCTACTGCTGCGGGATTCTCGCGGCCATGAGCCTCGGCAAGATGGCCCCCATCGCCGTGCAGCTGCGGGGCGCGCTGGGGCTCTCCCTCGACCAGATGTCGCTGGTCACCTCCGCCACGACCGCCGTCGCCGCGCTGTTCGGCATCCCGATGAGCTACCTCCTGGTGCGCTTCTCGCTCCGTTGGGCCCTGGTCGCCGGCTGCCTCGTCATGGGCGTCGCCGGCTTCCTCGGCTCGCGGACCGGCGGCTTCGGCTCGATGATGGCGACGCGGCTGGCGGAGAGCCTCGGTTACGTGGCCGTGGTCGTCGCCGCGCCCGCGGTGATCATCTCCATGGGCGGCGGCATCCGGCGCATCACCGCGCTCGCCGTGTGGGGCACCTTCTTCCCCGTCGGCCTGGCACTGGGGCTCTTCGCCGGCGGCCTGCTCTCCGCCTGGTTCAGCTGGCGGACCTGGCTGGCCGTCGCCGCGGTCGCGCTCCTGGCGATGGGCGCCGTGGCCGCGGTCGTCCTCGCCCGGCCCGCCCGTATCGAGGCGGACGGCGCCGAGAGCGCGGCGGCGGGCGAAAGCGCCGCGAACCGGCCCGGGGCGGCGGGGGAGCGGCGGATCCGCAGGCTCACCCGGCCGCTGCTGCTCTCCCTGGGCTTCGCCACCGCCAGCGGGTCGATCGTCGCCGTCGTCTCCCTGCTCCCCACCTATCTGCACGAGGAACTGTCCGTCTCCACGGCTGAGGCCGGGACCCTGACCGGCGGCGTCTCGCTGGTCGGCACGGTCGGCGGCTTCCTCAGCGGCTGGCTGCTGCGCCGCGGCGTGCCCGTGCGCAGGGTCTTCACCGCCTCGCTGCTGATGCCGCTCGGCACGGCCGTCGCGTTCCTCAGCTCGGCGGGCGTCACCCTGAGCGCGGTCGGAGCGATGATCGTGGCCATCGCCAACGAGATGGTGGTGGCCGCCGTGTTCGCCACGATTCCGGCCGTCGTCTCCACCCCCGCCGACATCGGCATCACCAACGGCCTCGTGGCCCAGGTCGGCAGCGTGGGTTCGCTGGCCGGACCCCCGGTGGCCAGTTTCGCGGTGCTCGCGGCGGACGGCTGGTGGGCCGTGGTGCCCACGGTGCTGCTGGTGTGCGTGGCGGGGACCGTACTGCTGCGCGTTTCCGTGCGGCGGCTCCCCGCCTGATCCCGGCGCCGGGAAGGACAACGCAGTTCAGCGGTCCGGCGCCGGGCAACTGATCAATTCCCGATTATGCCGCCGACGGATATGAGCCAAATCGATAAGATCGCCATTGTCACCCGGCCGTGCGTGAGTATGCTGAACGCGGTTGACCACGGGATTGAGTGATCATTCAGCGTCGCGCGGCGACGCCGCCCGGAGGTGGGGACACGTGTTCCAGGGCCAGAATTCCGCTCTCTTGGACGAAGTGCGCGCCGAAGTACGGACCTGGCTCAAGGGAAACTGGCAGGTCGACCTGTTGCTCGGGCAATGGTGGCGGCTGCTCGCGGAGGCCGGTTTCGCATTTCCCACCTGGCCGGCCGGCATGGGCGGCCGGAAAACGCAGCGCAAAGAAGCCAAGATCATAAC
>NZ_JBHVHQ010001183.1:0-2038 GCF_042800135.1 Streptomyces sp. NPDC057654
ACAGCCGTCGCCGACATCCTGACGCTGCTTCAGCAGTGGCTCTCCGACGACCGGTTCGCCACCGCCAAGCTCGCCGTCGTGACCTCCGGCGCGGTGGCCGTCGACGCCGGGGACGACGTCCGCGACCTGGCGCAGGCCGCCGTGTGGGGGCTGGTCCGCACGGCTCAGACCGAGCACCCCGACCGCTTCGTGCTCGTGGACGTCGACGGCCACGAGGACTCGCCGGCCGCCCTCCCCGCGGCCCTGGCCTCGGGCGAACCCCAGCTCGCCGTACGGGCCGGGGCCGCGCACGCCGCCCGGCTGGCGCGCGTACCGCTGTCCGCGCCCGAACGCCGCCCCGGCTGGGACCCGCAGGGCACCGTACGGATCACCGGCGGCACCGGCGCCATCGGCGCCCACCTCGCCCGCCACCTCGTCACCGAACACGGCGTACGCCACCTGCTGCTCACCAGCCGCACCGGCCCCGCCGCCGACGGCGCGGCCGACCTCCTGTCCGAACTGGCCGCGCTCGGCGCGGCGGCCGAGGTCGCCGCGTGCGACGCCGCCGACCGCGACGCGCTCGCCGCACTGCTCCACGGAATCGACCCCGCCCACCCCCTGACGGGCGTGGTGCACGCGGCCGGCGCCCTCGCCGACTCGGTCGTCGCCACCATGACGCCCGAACAGCTCGACACCGCGCTGCGCCCCAAGGTGGACGCCGCGCTCAACCTCCACGAACTGACCGCCGGCCACGACCTGTCGGAGTTCGTTATGTTCTCCTCGATCGCCGGCGTCTTCGGCGGCATGGGCCAGGGCAACTACGCCGCAGCCAACTCCTTCCTCGACGCCCTCGCCCACCGGCGGCGGTCCCAGGGGCTGCCCGGCGCGTCGCTGGCCTGGGGCCTGTGGGCCAACAGCGGCGGCATGACCGGCGGGCTCAGCGACGCCGACCTCCAGCGGATCGCCCGCGGCGGCATCGTCGCGTTCACCCCCGCAGAAGGACTCGCCCTGTTCGACGCGGCGGGCGCGGTCGCCGAACCGGTGCTGCTGCCGCTGCGCCTCGACACCAGGGCCGTCCGCGGCCAAGCCGACACCCAGGGCATTCCCGCCCTGCTCAGCGGCCTCGTACGAGCACCGGCCCGGCGCGGCACGGCGGGCGGCGAGGCCGAGACCGGCGGACCCGACGCGGCGGCGGCGCTCCGCAAGCGGCTCGGCGGGCTCAACGAGGCGCAGCGCAACCGCGTCCTGCTGGAACTCGTCCGCTCGCACGCCTCGATGGTCCTCGGCTTCACCGGCCCCGCCGCCGTCGAGCCCGGCCGCGGCCTCCTGGAGCTGGGCTTCGACTCGCTGACCGCCGTCGAACTGCGCAACCGGCTCCGCGCCGCCACCGGGCTCCGCCTCCCGGCGACGCTGCTGTTCGACTACCCGACGTCGACCGCCATCGCCGGACACCTCGCCACCGAGTTCGTACCCGATGCCGCCTCCGACGCCGCAGCCGGTCCCGGCCCCGGCTCCGGTCCGGCGATCGGAATCCCCGAGCTGGACCAGCTGGAGCGCGTACTCGACGGCGGCGACCTGGACGGCACCGCCCGCGCCGCCCTCACGGAACGGCTGCGGAAGCTGCTGGACGGACTCGACCCGGACGGCGGCACGTACGGCAACGGAGGCGGAAGCAGTTCCGGCGGCAACGGCAACGGGAAGGGCACGACGATCGAGGACCGGATGGACGGCGCGACGGACGACGAGCTCTTCGACCTCATCGACAACGAACTCGGCTCGTCATGACGCGGACCAGGACCCGGCACATGACCAGGACCAGGCACGTGACCAGGACCAGGCACCAGACCCCACCCCGGCCCAGCAAGCGGAGCAAGGTGACCCACGATGGTGAATGACGACCGGCTGCGCGACTACCTCAAGCGGGTCACCGCCGACCTGCACCGCACCAGGCAGCGCCTCAGCGACGCGGAGGCCAAGGACCGCGAACCCATCGCGATCGTCGCGATGAGCTGCCGCTACCCCGGCGGCGTACGGACCCCCGAAGACCTGTGGCGCCTGG
>NZ_JBHVHQ010001184.1:0-2028 GCF_042800135.1 Streptomyces sp. NPDC057654
CCTTCGAAGATGGTGTAGATGGCCGCGTCGCGGTGCATGCGCTCGACCGGGTATTCGCGGGTGAAGCCGTTGCCGCCGAGGATCTGGACGGCCTGGGCGGTGACCTTCTTGGCGGTCTCGCTGGCGAAGAGCTTCGACATGGAGCCCTCGGCGGAGGTGAAGGGCTTGCCGGTGGCGGCCATCCAGGAGGCGCGCCAGACCAGCAGCCGGGCCGCGTCGATCTGGGTGCGCATGTCGGCCAGCTGGAAGGCGACGCCCTGGTTGTCGATGATGGGCCGGCCGAACTGGGTGCGGGTCCGCGCGTAGTCGAGGGCTTCCTCGTAGGCGGCGCGGGCGGTGCCGACCGCCATGGCGCCGACGGCCGGGCGGGACGCCTCGAAGGTGGCCATCGCGGCGTTCTTGACGCGTTCGCCGCCGCTCTTCGCGCGCTCGCGGGCGCGGGCGAGGCGCTCGTCCAGCTTGTCCTTCCCCCCGAGCAGGCAGTGGCCGGGGACGCGTACGTCCTCCAGGACGACCTCGGCGGTGTGCGAGGCGCGGATGCCGTGCTTCTTGAACTTCTGGCCCTGGGAGAGGCCGGGGGCGCCCGGCGGGACGATGAAGGAGGCGTGCCCCTTGGAGCCGAGCTCGGTGTCCACCACGGCGACCACGACATGGACATTGGCGATGCCGCCGTTGGTGGCCCAGGTCTTGGTGCCGCTCAGCACCCATTCGTCCTTGGCCTCGTCGTAGACGGCGCGGGTGCGCATCGCGGCGACGTCGGAGCCCGCGTCGGGCTCGGAGGAGCAGAAGGCTGCGACCTTGACGTCGTCGGCGTCGCCGTACATCTGGGGTATCCAGGTGCCGATCTGTTCCTCGGTGCCGTTGGCGAGGACGCCGACGGCGGCGAGGCCGGTGCCGACGATGGACAGGCCGATGCCCGCGTCGCCCCAGAAGAGCTCTTCCATGGCCATGGGGATGCCGAGCCCGGTGGGGTCGAAGAACTGCTGGGCGTAGAAGTCGAGCGAGTAGATGCCGATCTTGGCCGCTTCCTGGATGACGGGCCAGGGGGTCTCCTCGCGCTCGTCCCATTCGGCCGCCGCCGGGCGCATCACGTCGGCGGCGAAGCCGTGGATCCAGTCGCGCACCTCCCTCTGGTCCTCGTTCAGCTCCATGGTGAACTCGGCCATGACCCCTCCAAGCACTTGTTACTAACGGTAACATGAGTGTGTTACTCGTCAGTAAGGGCTGTCAACCTCGTATGGCACCCCGATCCGCTGAGTGGGCCGGGTGTTACGTTGCGCATGCGTCAAGAGTCACGGGGGCGGGGAGGCACACATGGTGGAGACCAGTCAGCGCGAAGATCAGCAGCGAGCCGCGCAGGCGCGGCGCAAGGAGCTGCTGGAAGCCGCGGACCGGGTGGTGATGCGGGACGGACCGGGGGCGTCGATGAACGCCATCGCCGCCGAGGCGGGGATCACCAAACCGATCCTCTACCGGCACTTCGGCGACAAGGGCGGGCTCTACCGCGCGCTGGCCGTGCGCCACACCGATGCCCTGCTCGACGGGTTGCGCGCCGCCCTCGACGCCCCCGTCCCCCGCCGCGACCGCGTCGAGGCGACCCTGGACACGTACCTGGTGGCCATCGAGACCCGGCCGCAGGTGTACCGCTTCCTGATGCACCCCGCCGACGAGGAGCAGCCCTCGGAGCAGGGGTTCGACGTCGGCCGGCACTCCGCGCCGCTGCTGCGGCGGCTCGGCGAGGAGCTGGCCAAGGTGATCGCCGAGCGGGTCGACCTCGGTCCGGGCGGCGAGCAGCTGGCGCGGGCCTGGGGCCATGGGATCGTCGGCATGATGCACGCGGCGGGCGACTGGTGGCTGCGCGAGCGCCCGTTCCCCCGCGCCGAATTGGTACGTCACCTCGCCGACCTCCTGTGGGGGCGGCTGGCCGCGGCGGGCGACCGGCTGGACGGCCCCGGCTTCTGAGAACGGCGGGCGCCCGGGTGAACGGCGGGCGCCCGGGTGAACAGCGGGCGCTCAGGGAGCGGCGGG
>NZ_JBHVHQ010001185.1:0-2024 GCF_042800135.1 Streptomyces sp. NPDC057654
CCGTAGCGCTCCAGCGCCAGCGTCACCGATCTGCGGATCACCTCGTCGTCCTCGACGAGCAGGATCGCTACGGGCGCCGGGAGGTTCCCCCCGGCCGCTGGGACGGACATATTCCCCCATCGGACGTGCTGGGTGCTGGGGGACCATGATGCGACGAGAAGCTCCGCCTTGCCCAATCAGCGCCCGTGGCCGGGGTTTCCCCATCAGCGCCCGTAGCTGGGTTTTTTATCCCATCAGTGCCCGTGGCCCGCGCTCGGCTTGGCCCCGGTGAGCGTGCAGCCCTTGCGTGACAGGTCCAGCTTCGACCCCTCCGTCACGCAGGAGGCGATCCCGTTGACCTGCTGGCCGTAGCCGCGACCCTTCACGGAGGTCACCGTTCCGTCCGAGTCCACCTCACAGGGATTGTTGTCGGTGCACTTCTCATCGCCGGCGACGTTGTGGGTGTTGTGGATGCCCACCACCGTGGTGCCGTCGGGGGCCAGCAGCGCCGAACCGGAGGTGCCGTGCTGGGGGTCACAGCCCTTGCCGGTGGCGTAGCGGATCGAGTTGTCCTGCTGGTAGCCGCCCTCCCGCAGATGCGGAACCACGGCCTCGGCGGTGCAGTGGTAACGGTTGCTGGTGTCGGCCAGGGTCAGCGAGTCGCCCGCGCGCACCGGGTCGGACGTGAGCCGGAAGACCTTCGCGCCCTTGGCCTTCAACTGCGCGTAGGTCTGATCCAGACGGTAGAGCGCGACATCGGTGCCCGTCATCGTCGCGTACACCAGCCGTTTCTTATGGACGAAGGTCTTCGGGTATCCCTGGCGGTCGGCGATCGGCATGGGGTAGTCATCGGCCGGCTGGTCCGTCAGCGCGGCACCGGGCGCGGGGCGCTTGCCCTCCACACAGTGGCCGTTGGTCATCAGCAGCGCCGGGTCCTGCGGCCGGGAATCCGGGGTGCTCACCACCGAGCCCACGCAGACACCCAGGGTCACCGCGCCTTCCACGTTCGGGATCTTGTCGTCGGGCGGCACATGGGTACCGCTGATGATGCCGTTGATCCAGTCGGCGTACTTGGTGACGTCGGTGTAGTACGTATCGGCTATGTTGCCGTTGCTGACCACACCGGCCACCGCCCACTCATCGCCCTCACGGACCAGCGCGGGACTACCGGAGTCGTAGTCCATCGCCCTGACGCTGTGGTCGTCGCTGCCGATGCACAGCTCTCCGGGCTCGCCCGCCGGGCAATCCGAGAGCGGCCGCACCTTGGTGTCGGCCTCGTGCAGCAGCTTCGGGTAACACTCCGGGGAGGTGTCGTCATCCTGGCAGGTCATGCCCCAGCCCATGATGCGGACGGGGTCGTGCTCCTTCGGCGTGGCCGAGGCGATCTTCACCGGCTTGGCACGCACCGGGGTGCGCAGGTGCAGCAACGCCACGTCCCTGCCCAAGAAGCCGCCCTTGTCACGGACGGTCGCGAGCCGGTAGTAGTGATCGACCTCCGCGACCTCGCCCCCGGACCCGGGGTCCAGCGACCCGACCCGGACCTTCCAGTCCTTCGGGACCCCCGCTCTCGCATCGGTCGCGTTCTTGCCTGCGCAGTGGCTCGCGGTCAGCACCCACTGCGGCGCGAGGACCTCCACCCCGCAGCCATGCCCGTCCGGGCGGTCCGACACGGGGAAGGAGGGCTGGAACGATCCCATGAACGAATAGGCGTGCGTCGACTCGGTGCCGCCTATGATGGCCTGCGCCGGTGAGGCCGCCATCATGGTCGCGGCCATGGCGGCCCCGGCCGTCAGGGCGGCGCCCGCCCTCAATCTGGTCCAACTGCGCATCGGCTTCTCCCCTTTCGTCCGCCACGGGGCGTTCCCGGGGCGGGCTCGCACGGAGGAGGGACAGCACCCGGCCGCCCCGTCCCGGCCACTGATCCTGGGCCGGACGGGCCGCCGGAAGGGCTCACGCGCGTATCAGGGGTGCCGCGGCGACCGCTCAGTCGTGTATCACCGTGTGCGCGCCGAGAACGCGGCAGGGCCGCCACTCCCCTTCCGGGG
>NZ_JBHVHQ010001186.1:0-2016 GCF_042800135.1 Streptomyces sp. NPDC057654
GCCGTGGGGGCGATCAGGATGGGGGCAGGGCTCGGGTCAGGGGCCGCCCTCCGGGACGTCAGCGCTTGGCGCTGATGCGGTGTACGGAGTCGAGGAGCTGCTCGCCCGCCGCGGCCTTGTCGACCACGAAGGCCGTACCGCGCGCCACGGTCACGTGGTTCGGGTTGGGGCCGGTGGCCAGGGTGGCTATGACGGAGCCCTGGCGCGGGTCCACGACGGAGGTGGTGCCGGGGGTGCGGTTGGCGACGAAGACGTTGCCGGAGCGCGGGTCGGCGGCGACGGACAGTGGGGCCTCGCCGGTCTTCACGCTCCGCGTCACCTTGCCCTTGCGCAGGTCGACGACGGAGAGGGTGCCGGCCTTGTTGTCGGCGGTGTAGGCGGTGCGGCCGTCGCGGGAGAGCGCGATGGAGATGGGGCCCTGGCCGGTGGGGATCAGCTTGGGCTCGTTCGAGTAGCGCGAGACGGCGATGATGTTGCTGTTGGTCAGGTCGGTCGCGTAGACCGTGCCGGTCCGCTTGTTGACCGCGAGCCCGGTGGTGCCGGCGCCCTCGACCGTCACCCGCTTCTTCTCCTTGAAGGTGCGGGTGTCGAAGCCGACGATGCTGCCGTCGCCGAAGCCGCTGGCCCAGGCCGTGTTGTGGCGCTCGTCCACGACGATCTCGCGGGCGTGCTTCACGCCGGGCACCGTGGCGAGGTGCTTGCCGGTGCGCTGGCTGTAGACGGCCACCGAGTCGTTGCGGGTGTTGGTGGTCCACACGGTGTTGTGCTCGTCGTCCACGGCCACGCCGTACACGGCCTCCACAGCCTTGGTGGCGGCGTCCGTGACCGGCGGGGTGATGGCGGCCTTCGTCTTCAGCGACTTGGGGTCGACCTTGAGCAGCTGCGACTGCGTGACCGGCGGGCGGCCGACGGCCGTGGTCGCCCACAGCACGTGGTTCCGCTCGGAGTACGAGGACTGGTACAGGCCGCGGGCCAGCTGCGCGGAGTCGACCTTGTACGAGGCGTGGTGGTGCGGTCGGTGGTGCGCGGGAGCGGCCGGGGCGGCGGTGGCGGCACCGGCGGCGCCGAGGACGGTGCCCGCGGCGAGGACGACGGCGGCGGACCGGCGGACGAGCGTGTGGGCGGCGTGCTGGTGTCTGACGGTCATCGTCACTACTCCCCAAAGAACAGGCATGGACGCCGAAGAAGGCAGGCGTGGACGGCATCCGGGCGGTGTCGCCTCGGACGATCGTCAGCTTAGCTTAGGGTTACCTAAGTAGTCAGGGGGGTGGGTGTGACGGAAGTGACGAGTCCGGTTCGGTGGCGCCGAGGCTCGTACGGGCCTCAGTGCTGTAGCGACGAGCCGAACCCCGCCGCCAGCGGCATCCGCAGCCCCAGCGGCGGCGGCGCCGCCAGCGCGTCGGCGACCGGCCGCGAATACCCGCGCGCGAACAGCGACCCCAGCATGAAGTCCACGGCCAGCGCGGTGACTTCGGAGCGGTGCTGATGCAGGGCGTGCCCGTCCGAATGGACCTCGAAGCGGCAGACGTCCCGGTTGACCTTCTTGGCGCGCTCCGCGAGGCGGTAGGAGAGATCCGGGTCGGTGCGCGCGTCATTGGTGCCGTGCGCGATCAGCACCTGCCGCCCGGCCAGCTGCTTGACCGGGTCGGGGCCGAGACCGGCGTTGGCGGCGATATCGGCGTTGACGGCACTGTTGGCATTGTCGGGATCAAGGACGGATTCGGGGCCGGCCTCGGGGTCGGGGAGCCAAGGGCCCAGCGCCAGCACGGAGTTGACGGCCGGATGGCCCGCCGCGCGCAGCGCGGCACGCGCGCCCATGCCCGTACCGATCAGGCAGACCGGCACATCGCCGTAGCGGCGTACGACCTCGTCGGGGGGCCCCCCCGCGGCCCCCCCCCGCTGGGCCGCGGCGCCCGTCCACCCCCCGCCCCCGGAGGGCACCCCCGGGACGACCAGCCCCTCCCGGCGGCCCCCCCCCGCGCCGCCCCCCGCCCCCCGGCGCCCCCCCCCCCCCCC
>NZ_JBHVHQ010001187.1:0-2015 GCF_042800135.1 Streptomyces sp. NPDC057654
GACATGGGGGGCTCTCATCAGTCGAATCAGGTGGATCGGCAGGTAGGTCGGCAGGTCTTTTTTCGGCAGGTCTTTCGGCAGGTCTTTCGGCAGGTGGAGCCGGCAGCCGAGGGAAGCCGCAGCCCCGCTGGGAGACGGAGCGGAGGCATGGCTGAGTGCGGCCAGAGGGCGTGGCAGTTGGGGGGGCTCTGGTCGGGTCGGCCGGATCCGCCGGAGGGGCAGGCGGGGCCGGGCTCAGGAGTCGGCGGGGAGTCTCAAGTCGACGCTGTCGTCCAACTGGTGGAAGCCGACGCGCTCGAACATCCGGCTGGACCGGACGTTTCCGGCGGTCACCGTCGCCCCCAGGCCGGACAGCCCGTACTCGGCCGCCGAGGTGAGCGCGTACCGGAGCATCGCGGCGCCCAGTCCGCGCCCGCGCGGCGTGGGGTCTCTGAAGATCTGGGTGATCCAGGGCCGTTCCAGGAGGTGGACGGCGAGCACCGCGGCGGGGCCCTCGTCGTCCACGGCCACCGCGCTGAAGGGCAGCGTCGGGCCCAGCAGTTCACCGCGCCACAGGCTCGTGAGGGTCGCCAGTCCGTCGTCCGCGTGCGCGTAACGCGCCCGGTCGGGGTGGCCGGAGGCGTACGCGGCCAGCCACAGGTCCCGCAGACTCTCCGCGGGCGTCTCGGCGACGGGGCGCAGGCTGAGCGGGGCCGGGACGGCGGGGTGCGGCCATCGCGGGTCGGGAGGGCGTACGGACAGGTCCCAGCCGTAGCGGTGGGCCCGCCGCAGAACGTCGGCTCCCGCCTCGGCGAGCGGGGCGGCCACGCTGTCGTCGGTGACCACCAGCCAGCCGGGCAGTTCCCGCAGCAGCAGAGCGGCCGCTTCCGCGGGCGTCCCGGACTCGACCCGTACAGCGGTGGCGCGGGGACTCCCCCGCCACTGCCCGGCGCGGAAGCTGACGCGCGTCGATCCGCCCGCGGACCGCAGTGACGTACGGGGCTCCGGGTCCGGCGAACCGGTCATCGTCTCCGTTCCGTCCTGCCGCCGTACTCCGCGTTCGAGGTCCTGCTCCACACCGCTCCCTGACTCCGTGTTCTGTGCGGGGCCGCCGAATCGGCTGCGCCGTCGAATTCGCTGTGCCGCCGGATCCGCTGCGCTGCCGAATCCGTCGTGCTGCTGAAACCGTCGTGCTGCTGATTTCGCTGCTCGGCGGGGGTTCGGGCCGGCCCGCGCTCAGCATCACATTCACAGGCCACACACTTCAAACGATCTTGAAAAACCGGAAACCCGGTCCCCGGCCCCGCGATTGAGGGCCCAGGAAGCCGACCTGGGGCGGCAGTTAGGGAGATGTCAGGAGACGTCGGGAGGTGCTGGGAGAAGCCAAGCGACAGCCGCGATTCGGGACGTACGCCATCGGCGAACAGCCACGTTCCGGGACGTACCCACTGACGCGCAGAAGTGGTTGAGCGATGAATCGTCAAGCGGCGACCGTGACCGCGGGCGCGCGTCATTGGCCGAAAGGCATGGTTGAGCCGTGGTTCGGGGCGGGTGCGACGGCGGACCGACAGGGCGGTTCGGCCGATGGTGAACGGCGTTCCGCACGCCACCCCGGCCGCCTGCGCTCCGAGCCTGGTTGATCATCACGCGTCGCTGCCCCCTACTGGTCGCCGCCCTTCCTGATCGCCGCCCCTTACTGGCCGCCGCTCCGCCGCTCGCTCCAGCGCGTCGCGAAGTCGCGGAAGCGGCGGCCGTGGGCCGGTCCCGGCGCCAGAGCAGACCGACGCCGCGGAAGGCGTCGGGCTCGGCGAGCGGAACCAGCCGCACGTCGGGCCTCGGCGGGGCGGCGCCGCTCCCGGCCGGGACGACCGACACCCCGAGTCCGCTGCCGACCAGGCCCACGATGGTGGCGACTTCACCCGCCTCCAGGGCCACCGCGGGCGTCACCCCCGCCCGGTGGAAGATCTGGCAGGTGATCTCGCGCAGCCCGGTGGACTGGCGCATGATGATCAGCCGTTCGTCGGCCAGATCGGTCA
>NZ_JBHVHQ010001188.1:0-2015 GCF_042800135.1 Streptomyces sp. NPDC057654
GGATCACGGTCAGGCGGCGGCGTCGCCGTCCATGGCCGCTATGAGGCTCTTCGGCCGCATATCGGTCCAGTGCTCGTTGATGTAGTCCAGGCACGTCTGACGCGCCGTCTCCTGGAGCGCGACCGTCCACCCGGCCGGCACCTCCACGAACGAGGGCCACAGCGAATGCTGCCCCTCGTCGTTCACCAGCACCAGGTACGCGCCCTCGGCGTCCTCGAACGGATTCGTCATGGATCGACTCCTGTCATCGCGAGGGCCGCCCGCGCGGGCGGCTCACAACATGTCGGTACAGAAAAGCGGAAACTGATGGAGCGGGGAACCGGGCAGCGCGGTAGGCACAGCGGTAGGCACGAGGGCGCGGGGCGGCTCAGTCGGTCATCGCGACGAGCACCTTGCGGTCGCCCGTGAAGGGCCTGCGCCCGTGCCCGACGAGGACGTTGTCGATCAGCAGCAGATCGCCCTGGCGCCAGTCCACGTCGACGGCGGCCTCCAGCCCCCGGTCCCGCACCTGAATCGCGTACTCCCCCGGAATGGGGCTGCCGTCCGCGAACGTGACCGACTGCGGCAGCTCCTCGGCCGGCAGCAGCTCGGCGAGCTCGGCCGCGGTCTCGTCGCCGAGGGCCGCGGGGTGCCACTGGTCCGACTGGTTGAACCACACCTCCGCGCCCGTCACCGGGTGGCGGGTGGTGGACGGCCGGACCTGGCTGACCCGCAGGCTGCCGTCGCCCTTCCACTCCCATTCGGCGGCGGAGCCCGCGAGGAACGCCTCCACCGTGCCCCGGTCGTCGGTCTCGAAGGTGTCCTGCCAGCTCTTGCCCAGGCCGAGCCCGTCATGCAGGTTCTGGGAGTAGCGCACGCCCTGGGCGAACGCCTCCCGCACCTCGTCGTCCAGCGACGCCAGCCACTTCACCCCGTCGACGACGGGGGTGGCGCCGCCGGAGCCCGGTGCGACGGCGCAGTAGAACAGCAGCCGCGACGGCCACTGGGCGCTGTAGGACAGTTCGTTGTGCATGGAGATGGTCAGCTCCTGCGGATATTCCGTGGAGGTGTAGACATTCTCCCCCACCTTGGTCCGCGGTGAATTCCCGTGCACATAGGCCAGCCGGTTCGGCAGCAGCAGATCGAGTACGGGCTCCAGTTCACCTTCCGGTACGGCGAAGTCCCGGAACACCACTGCCTTGTTCTCCACCAGGAGCGAGTCGAATCCGGGATGGCCCTTCAGATACTCCACCAGGCCGGCCGCCCCCGGCCGCGTCCCGACGTCCTCGGGGCGAATCTCCAGCGGCTTCCAGTCCTGCACGTCCGTCACAGCGAAACTCCCTCTTCCGCGGGCGTCCGAAAAAATTCCAGCGGGCTCTGTGCGCGGTCGCGGTATTGTGCGCATATACCCGGTGACCGCGGTGAGCGACAGCCGATGGAATCCCCCGCCCCGCATTCGGCCCTCCGCATTACGTCGCGAAACTATCACCTGGGGGTAGGCGTGCCAACGCCGTTCGACGGCTGTGCACATGACCGGCCATGGAGATCGGCAATTCATTCGGCTCGTCCGGCGAATCATCCGCCGGGCATTTCCCCGCGCGTCGCGTTCCGCGCGTCAATTCGCCGGGCGGCGCGGAGCCGTGGACGCCGTCGAGGCCGGCGGCGCCGAAGCGTCACCGGCCTTGACGGGACTTACGGACGTACCGGACTTACGGACGTACCGGGCGTACGGACGTACCGGGCGTACGGACGTACCGACGCCCCGGCCCGCGCTCAGGTGCCCCGGAGCTCCAGCTCCTTCGCGAAGCGGACCCATTGCTCGGCACAGGCACGGGCGGCGCGGGCCACCGAATCGGCCCGGTGCCGGGGCACGCTGTCCACGAGCCGCCGCCACTTCTCCTCTTCGCCGATGGAGTGAGCGCTCAGCAGCCGCAGGAGCGTGCGCCCCGCTTCCGTACGCAGCGAGGGGTCCTTGCGCATGTTCGGCACGGCCGGCCCGGCGGCGACCGCCGCCGCGACCGCCCGCGCGTCGAGGC
>NZ_JBHVHQ010001189.1:0-2010 GCF_042800135.1 Streptomyces sp. NPDC057654
CGTCCTGCCCGGGCCCGTTGCCGATGACCTTGATTCCGGCGGCGACGCGGCGGTCGGTACCGGTGATCGAGGCGATGCGCTGCCGGTCGGCCACCAATTCCACGGAGGTATCGAGGGCTTCGTCGGTGCCGACGCAGTCGATCGCGGCGGTGACGCCATCGGGCGCCACGGCTCGTACGCGGTCGAGCAGCCCGGTCCCGTACCGCACGGGAAGGGCGCCGAGGCCGCGGAGCAGTTCGTGATTGCGTTCGGCGGCGGTGGCGATCACCGTCGCGCCGAGAGCGGCGGCCAGTTGTACGGCCATCAGCCCCACCCCGCCGGAGCCGCCGTGTACGAGGACGGTGTCGCCCTTGCCCACGGCCGTGGCGTGCAGGGTGTGCGCCGCGGTGGTGCCGGCGAGCATCAGCGCCCCGGCTTCGTACCAGCCCAGACCGGGCGGTTTGGGGATCAGCGAGGTGACGGGCGCGGCGACGTGATCGGCGTAGGCGCCGGTGGCCGGGTAGACGATGACCTCGTCGCCGACCCGGGCCCCGCCGCTCGCCTCCGGGCCCACGTCCGTGACAACTCCCGCGCACTCCAGACCGAGTTGTGGCAGCGGCGCGGCGGCGACACCGGCGGACTCCTTGTGCTGGTCGTCCACGGCGTGGAAGGCGCCGCTGTACAGCTTCCAGTCGATGGGGTTGACCCCCGCCGCGTGGACGCGCACGACGACGCCGTCGGCGGCCGGGAGAGGTACGGGCGTCTGCGCGACCTCAAGGACTTCCGGTGTACCGAAGGCAGTCGGTCGTACGGTCCTGGTCCTGGTCCTGGTCCTGGTCCTGGCCATGACTGTCCACTCCTGTCGCTTCCTAGCGCTTCCTGCCGCTTCCTGCCGCTCTCTGTCGTGGCAAGCAATCAGTCAGTTATTCAGTCTCAAACGGGGATGGAATGATGTCCAGTGCAAGCTTTGCACTCAAGCTTTGCGCTGAGCGCAATCGCTCATTGACCAGGACGTATCGCAAGGACGTATGCCTCATGGCCGAGCAGCTGGATCTCAACCTGTTGCGCGTGTTCGACGCGTTGATGGACACCAGGAGCGTGACGGCGGCCTCTGCTCGCCTCCATCTTTCCGCTCCGGCGACGAGCAGAGCCCTGGGGCGGCTGCGGCGGGCGATGAACGATCAGATCCTCGTACGCGCGGGCCGCGGCCTGGTCCCCACCCCGTTCGCCCAGCGCTCCGCCGCCAGGGTCAAGGCGCTGCTGGAGGAGGCGTCCGGCCTGCGGGCCGACCCCGCGGGCAATGACCCCGGCGCCTGGCGGCGGACCTTCGCCATCCGCGTCAACGACGGTCTCACCCCCGTCCTCGCGCCCCGCCTCACCCGTCTCGTCGCGGCCGAGGCGCCGCGGGTCCGTCTGCGGTTCGTGGCCCAGGACTCCAAGGAGGCCGACCCGCTGCGGGACGGCTCGCTCGACCTGGACGTCGGCGTGGCCGGGCCGCCCCCGCCCGACCTGCACACGGAACCGCTCTTCGCCGACCACTTCGTCGCCCTGGTCGCCGCCGACTCCGCGCTGGGCCGGGCCCCGCACCTGACGATCGACGACCTGTGCGCCCACCCGCACATCTCCGCCTCCCGCCGCGGCCTCGCCCGCGGCCCGCTGGACGAGGCCCTGCACCGTCTGGGCCGCGCCCGTACGGTCAGCGCGGTCGTACCGTCGTACGCGGTCGCGGTCCTCATGGCGCTGGAGGAGAACGTCGTCTGCCTCGTCCCTCTCCTCCTGGCGCAGCACCTGGTCGAACGCCGCGTCCCGTTCCGCTGGCACACTATCCCCCTGGACCTCCCGTCGGCCCAGGTCGAATTTCGCTGGCACCACCGCCTCGACGCCGACCCCGCGTCCCGGTGGCTGCGCGGCAAGATGCGGGCGGCGGTTGAACCGCTGACCTCGCGGGAGGCGGGGGTCTGAGGCGGGGCCTGAGGCGCGGGCCGGAGGCGGAGTGCGCCGCGGACTCGGCGGGCGCGTACGCCTCAGGCC
>NZ_JBHVHQ010001190.1:0-2009 GCF_042800135.1 Streptomyces sp. NPDC057654
CCCCCACGACCCTGCCCCACTCGGCCAGCGAACGCCCGTCGGCGGGGTCGGCGACGAGGGCGCCTGCGACGCGCCGGGCGCGGGGTTCGTCGGGCATCGGGGCCCGTACGGTCGCCACGGACACCGGCCTGAGCTGGTCGAGCACGACGCGCTCCGCACGGCTGCGGGCGGCGGCGTCGAGGCCGTCCTCGGCGAGGTGGCAGATCAGCTCGCGCAGCAGCCCGGATACGGCCACGACCTGCGGCGACTCCCAGCGGACCGGGCAGCGTTCGGGCCAGAAGTACAGGCTGCGCAGCAGGGCGGCGCGGACCGCGCCGGTGGAGTGCGAGGTGCCGGCCGGAATCCACAGCGCCATGGACGTCGGCAGCACCCAGGTGGCGCCGGAGGCCCGTACGGCGCAGACGCCGCTGCGGGCCCAGGCGAGCTGGTGCGCGCCGTGCTGATGGCGCTGGAACCACTGGCCGTCGCTCATCGCGAAACTGCCGACGACGATGGCGCTCCCGCCCGGCGGCATCAACTGTCCTTCTGGCGACATGAGTTGTCACTCCACCCCGTATTCGGCTCCGTGCCCGGCTGCCTAGCCTGGCTGTATGCCCATGAACCTCATTCACCGCCGCGTATGCAACTCCGACAGGTGGGCCCGCGCCGTCGAGGACCAGCTGCTGCCCTGGGCCCTGGAGGGCGTCGAGTTCGGCTCCGAGACCCTGGAGATCGGGCCGGGGTACGGCGCCACCACCCACGTTCTGCTGCGTCTCGCCGAGCGCCTGACCATTCTGGAGGTCGACCGCGACTCGGCGAAGCGGCTGGCCGACCGGTACGGGGACCGGGCCGAGGTCATCCACGGCGACGGGGCCGACATGCCGCTGCCCGACGGGCGGTTCGACTCGGTCGTCTGCTTCACGATGCTCCATCATGTGCCGTCGCCGGCGCTCCAGGACCGCCTCTTCGCGGAGGCCCGGCGGGTGCTGCGGCCGGGCGGGGTCTTCGCGGGGTGCGACGCGCTGGGCGGGTGGCGGTTCCGGATGATCCATATCAGGGACACGTGCGTGGTCGTTCCGCTGGAGACACTGCCTGCCCGGCTGCGGGCGGCGGGCTTCGAGGAGCCGGAGATCACGACGGGTACGGGAAGCTTCCGCTTCCGGGCGCGGAGGCTTTGAGCTTTCCGCGCTTGGAGGGGGGAGGGGCGAGACGCAGTGGGCCCGACGGGGGAGGCCCACTGCGTCATTGTTCGTAGCATGACAAAAATCATGGGATCGGTCTTGTTTTCTCCAGGGGGGCGTGTCGCAATGGGCCATCGCCGCGCTGACTGACCGTCAGAACCGCGCGTCGCCAGGGGAGACGTGCTCCCCGAAGCGGCGGCGGGGCGGGCCCCTCATGCCCACTCATGCGGTGCGCCCGCAGCTCGCACGGCGGCGGCCGGCGACGTCAGCCCGTACACCCCCACATGGAGGCGGGACCCCATGAGACGCATCAAACGCAACAGCCGCAGCAGCCACCTCAGATACGGCATCGGCACGGCACTCGGCGTCAGCGCGCTGGCCGTAGGCGCCCTGGCGACGGCACCGGCCGCGAACGCGCTGACGGCGGACACGGCCACGATCTCGTTCGAGTGCGGGGCGTTCGGCTCCGGCTCGGCGAAGCTCACCGCCGACCACAGCGGGACGAACGCGACCATCAGCCTGTCCACCAAGGCCATCACGTCGCCCATCGACCTCGGGGCGAACTCCGTCAAGTCCACCCTCACCATGACCAACCACGGCTCCGGCGCCAAGACCTTCACCGGCAACTCCAACCCGGCCATCCCCGCCGGCGCCGAAGTCTCCACCGGCCCCCTGAAGGGCAAGGTCGCAGCGGGCGACAGCCTGGAGGCCAAGACCCTGAAGGTAGTGGTCCTGGGCGTCACCGCCACCTGCAACGCCACGTCGACCCAGTCGCCGGGGCCCTTCGAGTTCTGACCCGGAGGCACTGGTGCCCCCGCGACTGGGGTTGTCGCGGGGGCACCGGCTGGC
>NZ_JBHVHQ010001191.1:0-2008 GCF_042800135.1 Streptomyces sp. NPDC057654
CGTACGCACGACCGGGCCCGTAGCCGCGATCTCCTCTCGCGGCTACGGGCCCTTCTGCCGCCGGCCCCCGTTCTCGCCGGGTCACGCCTCCTCGGGGAGGCGGAGCAGCAGGCGGTCGACGAGTTCGTCGACGTATTCCGGGGTGAAGGGGGAGACCCCGAAGAGGACGCGGACGTACATGGGGGCCAGGATGTGGTCGACCACGTCCATGGCCTCCGGCGTGCGCTCGCCGCGGGCGCCGGCCCGGTCGAGCATGGTGTCCATCTGGCGCTTGCGTTCCAGGAGGAAGTCGTCGCGGGCCCGCTCGCCGCTCTGGCCGCCCATGGAGAGGGAGACGACCAGGCGCAGGACCGCCAGGCCGTCGGGGCCGGTGATGTCGCGCGCGACGTGGGTCGCGTAGGTGTGCAGATCGCCCCTGAGGGTGCCGGTGTCGGGGATCGGTGACTGGGCGGTCAGCCAGGAGATCGCGACGTCCGTGGTCAGGGCCTCCAGATTGCCCCAGCGGCGGTAGACGCTCGTGTCGGCCACGCCCGCGCGGGCCGCGACCTCGCCGACGGTGAAGTGGCCGTAGCCGCGCTCGGCGACCAGGGAGATGACGGCCTGGTGCACGGCCGCGCGGACGCGGGCGCTGCGGCCGCCCGGCCGGCGGGCCGGCTCTTGTTCTTCCTCTTCCTTCATGGTCCCCATTCTAACTCTTAAGGCCGCTGGGGCTTGCGTTTGTCATTGCCATAGGTCTAGCGTCATGGTTAACGCAGTTCGCAACAACTTTTAGGAGGGGTCATGAAGCCCGTCTTCTTCCCGGAGAACAGCCAGTTCTGGTTCGAGACGCTGCGAGTCTTCGGCCACAGCGCCTACGGAGGCGGCGACTTCGGCGAGGCGGCGGTCGTCGCCGAGCGCATCACCTCCGGTGACTACGACAGCTGGCACGACGAGTGGTTCGCCATGGGCGAGCGCGTGGCGGCCGTCGCCCGCAAGGCCAAGGACGGCGGGCACCGGATCAGCGCCCGCGACGCCTTCCTGCGGGCCTCGAACTACTACCGCAGCGCCGAGTTCTTCCTGCACGGCAACCCGGACGACCCCCGCATCCTCACCGCGTACGACGCCTCGGTCGCCTGCTTCCGCGAGGCCGCCGCCCTGTTCACCCCGCCCATCGAGCTGGTCGGGATCCCGTACGAGGACACCGTCCTGCCCGGCTACTTCTACCGCCCCGACGACTCGGGCGCCGCCCGGCCGACCGTGCTCATGTTCAACGGGTTCGACGGCACGGCCGAGGAGATGCACTTCGGCGGCGCCGCCGCGGCCGTCGAGCGCGGCTACAACGTCCTGACCTTCGACGGTCCGGGGCAGCCGGGCACCCGCCACCACCACGGCATGGTGTTCCGCCCCGACTGGGAAGCGGTCGTCACCCCCGTCATCGACTACGCCCTTACCCGCTCCGAGGTGGACCCGGAGCGGATCGCCCTGTTCGGCAACAGCCTGGGCGGGCTGCTCGCGCCGCGCGCCGCGGCCTACGAACACCGCCTCGCCGCCGTCATCGCCTTCGACGGCGTCTTCGACATGGCCTCCGCCGTGATCGAGGCATTCCCCGGCGACCGCGCCGAGATCGAAAAGCAGCTCCGCGCGGACGAGAACCCCGAGGCCGACGCCGGCCTGGAGCAGGCCATGGCTGCCAGCCCCAAGATCCGGTGGGCCATGGAGCAGGGCATGTACGTCATGGGCGGCACCACCCCGCGCGAGTTCAGCGCCAAATTCCTCGACTACAACCTGGGCGGCGGCGTCGCCGAGAAGATCACCTCCCCGACCCTGGTCTGCTCCGGCAGCACCGACGTGTTCTTCAAGGGCCAGCCGGAAGAGCTCTTCGAGCACCTCACCTGCCCCAAGACGTTCCTGGAGTTCACCGCCGAGCTGGGCGCCGACGCCCACTGCCAGGCCGGCGGCCAGCGGTTCGCCTACGCCCAGGTCTACGACTGGCTGGACGACACCCTGGGGCACCGCGCCTGAGGAGCAC
>NZ_JBHVHQ010001192.1:0-2004 GCF_042800135.1 Streptomyces sp. NPDC057654
GATCGCGTTGGGCATGGCGGACTCGCACTAGAAGTGCCCGCCCGCACTCAGCGCGAGGTCGGGCTGGCACAGCTCCCGGCGGTGGCCCCAGCAGCGGCCCCGGCAGTGATCCCAGCAGTGATCCCAGCGGGCCCCGCAGCGGCCTACAGGAAGGAGTTGATCTCGATCGTCTCCGTGCGGCCCGGACCCACGCCGATGGCGGAGATCGGGGCGCCCGACATGTCCTCCAGCGCCTTGACGTACGCCTGCGCGTTCTTCGGCAGGTCGGAGAACGTCTTGGCCTTGGTGATGTCCTCGGACCAGCCCGGCAGGTTCTCGTAGATCGGCTTCGCGTGGTGGAAGTCGGTCTGGCTGTAGGGCAGCTCGTCGACGCGCTTGCCGTCGATCTCGTAGGCGACGCAGACCGGGATCTGCTCCCAGCCCGTGAGCACGTCCAGCTTCGTGAGGAAGAAGTCCGTGAGGCCGTTGACGCGCGTCGCGTAGCGGGCGATGACCGCGTCGAACCAGCCGCAGCGGCGGTCGCGGCCGGTGGTCACGCCGCGCTCGCCGCCGATCTCGCGCAGCGCCTCGCCGTCGGCGTCGAGCAGTTCGGTCGGGAACGGGCCCGAGCCGACGCGCGTGGTGTACGCCTTGAGGATGCCGATGACCCGGTTGATCTTCGTCGGGCCGACGCCCGAGCCCGTGCAGGCGCCGCCCGCGGTCGGGTTCGAGGAGGTGACGAAGGGGTACGTGCCGTGGTCGACGTCGAGCAGCGTGCCCTGGCCGCCCTCGAAGAGGACGACCTTGCCGGCGTCGATGGCGTCGTTGAGGACGAGCGTCGTGTCGGCGACGTAGTCCTTGAGCTGCGGGGCGTAGCCCAGCAGCTCCTCGACGACCTGCTCGGCGACGATCGCGCGCCGGTTGTAGAGCTTGGCGAGGATCTGGTTCTTGAAGTCGAGGGACGCCTCGACCTTCTGGAGCAGGATCGACTCGTCGAAGAGGTCCTGGACCCGGATGCCGACGCGGTTGATCTTGTCCGCGTACGTCGGGCCGATGCCGCGGCCGGTCGTACCGATCTTCCGCTTGCCGAGGAACCGTTCCGTCACCTTGTCGACGGTCGTGTGATAGGGCGTGATCAGATGGGCGTTGCCACTGATCATGAGCTTGGACGTGTCGACGCCACGCTCGTTCAGTCCGCTCAGCTCGGAGAGCAGGACCGCCGGGTCGACGACGACTCCGTTACCGATCACCGGGGTGCACCCCGGCGAGAGGATGCCGGAGGGGAGAAGGTGCAGTGCGTACTTCTGGTCGCCTACGACAACCGTGTGGCCGGCGTTGTTGCCGCCCTGGTAACGCACCACGTAGTCCACTGAGCCACCGAGCAGGTCGGTGGCCTTCCCCTTGCCCTCGTCACCCCACTGAGCACCGAGCAGCACAAGTGCGGGCACAGGCGTACACCCCTTCCGGGCGGGGCATGTCCAACGTGCGCGATGGTTTCTGCCATCGCTAGAGCCGTCGAACCGGTGCCCCGGAATAGACGAAGCCCCTGGCGCAATAGCGCAAGGGGCTCTTGCACCGAGATGCTACCTGAGGAAGGACCGAGGTGTCGGCTCCAGAGCCCCACACGAGTGGCGCGCACCCGTTGCTCGTGGTCATCGACCCCGTCGCCCGCCGCGTGGACGGCGAATCCGTACGAATCGCGAAAGACGTGCTGTGCGCGGGCGCCACGGCCAAGATCTGCCTGCCCGAAGGGCCGGAGGAGGTCGAGCGGGCGCTGTCCCGCCGGGGCCATCGCCGCACGGTCGTGATCGGCGACGATCTCGCCCTGCTGCGCGTCGTGGGCCTGCTGCACCGGCTCCGCGAGCTGCCCGGAGCCTCCCTGGCCGTGGTCCCCGTCGGCCCCGCCGCCTCCGTCTCGCTGGTCCGCGCCCTCGGCGTCCCCACGGGCGCGGTCGCCGCCCCCCGCCCCGTGCTCGACGGCACGGAGCGGCGGCGCGGCCGGCACGTCGACGACAGCGGCGGCGT
>NZ_JBHVHQ010001193.1:0-2004 GCF_042800135.1 Streptomyces sp. NPDC057654
GGGCCTCTCCGCTCCGCGCCGGTGCGGCTCGACGAGGCGTCAGGAAGCGCCCCGCGGGTCGTCCTGCGCCGCCCGGCCCTGGTGGGGGAGGCGGCCCGAGAGGTCCGTTTCCGCCGGCAGCGCCCCGCGTTCGGCGGCGATCTCCGCCATCATCGTCAGCAGTTCCAGGGCGGCGTCCGGGGCCGGCGCGCCCACCTCGCGGTAGACGGCGGCGACGGCCGTCACCACGCGCTCGGCCAACGGCCACTCGCCGTAGGCGTCGAGCGGGATCGTGCGCGCCGCGGTCTCCAGCGGAACCCCCGCCGCCGCGGCGCTCGTGGCCTGTTCGTGCACGTAGCGGAAGTAGTCGCGGAACCGCTCCAGGTCGGCGCGGGTCGCGAGCCGCCCGTGGCCGGGCACGAACGTCCGCGCGCCGGTCGCCAGCAGGCGGTCGATCGCGTCGGCCCACCCGAGGACCGGGCCCGCCCACACCACCGGGTGGTCGTCCTGGAAGAGGATGTCGCCGCAGTAGACCGTGGACGCGTCCGGGACGTGCACGACCACGTCGCCGCCGGTGTGTGCCGGGCCGACGTTCAGCAGCTCGACGTCGATGTCGCCGACGCGCAGCTCCAGCCGGTCCTCGAACGTACGCGTGGGCGGCGTGAAGTCGATGCCGGAGAAGTCGAAGCGGCCGAAGTGGTGCGTGAAGTACGCGCCGCCGGGACCGGGCGGCGGGTTCTGCTGGAGCATCGGATAGGCGGCCGGCGGCACCTCGTGCTCTATCCCGGCGGCGTTGGCCCGCGAGGTGATGATCTCGGCGTCCGGGAAGAGCTGGTTGCCGTGGCAGTGGTCCCCGTTGAGGTGGGTGTTGACGACGGTGGCGACGCGCGCGCCGGGGGCGGCTTCGGCGATGGCGGCTCGCAGCCGCCGCGTCAGGGGGAGCGTGTAGAACGTGTCGACGAGCAGCGCCTCGCCGCGGCTCGCGATGAGTCCCGCGTTGGACCAGCCCCAGGAGCCGTCGCCCTGGATGAAGGCGAAGACGCCGGGAGCGATGGTCTCGGTCCGCAGCGGCTGTCCGGGGTCGACGGGGTCGACGGGGCCGCCGTGCGCCGTGTCGTCCGTCTCCGAGCCGTGTACGCCGTGTACGCCTTGTGCGTCGTCGTGTGCGCCTCGCGCGCTGTGTGAGTCTGCCATGGTCTGATCATGGTCGACGGGACGCCGCGGACGCCAACCGCCTGCGGCGCCCTGCGTCAACTCAGGCCATGACAAGCACTGTTGGGGGCGGGGCTCAGGGCGAGGGCGTCAGCGTGGCGCGGGCGAGCGTGGCGAGTCCTGAGCGGATGTCGGCCGGGGGTGTGCCCGTGGCGGTGAGGTGCTCGATGAGGTCGCTCCGCACGGCCGCCAGCAGGGCATGGGCGAGGAACGCGGCGTCCCGCTCGCCGCGGGCCTCGGCCAGCAGTCCGGCGAGCTGGGCGTGCCACAGGCCGTAGGTCTCGCTCAGGTACGGGCTGCCGCTGCCCGCGTTCTCCAGGGCGAGCATCAAGGGGCGGTTGTCCAGCTTGAAGCGGAGCAGGACGTCGAGGAGGGCGAGGGCCCGTTCGTCCGCCGGGGCGCCGGGACCGAGCGGCGGCGGGCCCGTCGAGATGTCGGCCCGCAGGGCCTCGGTGCGCTGTGCGACCACCGCCTTGATCAGGCCGACGCGGTCGCCGAACCGGCGGAAGAGCGTGCCCTTGCCGACCCCGGCCGCCGCCGCGATGTCGTCCATGGACACCTCGCAGTCGCCGCGCTCGGCGAACAGGCGGTCGGCGGCGATGAGCACCAGCTCGCGGTTGCGGACGGCGTCGGACCGCTCCTTGCGTACGGGGGGCATGGCTCCTCCTGAAGGCGGCCCCGCGCGGCCGGGGCCGGCTGACAACGGCCCGTGCCGCCGGGACTGGATATCCGGACTGGCGGTCCGTATAGTGGCTATCCGGACCAGCGGTCCGAATCTTATCGCGAACCGCTCAGCCGGATCGCGAATAGCCC